>CAKPAX010000001.1 GCA_934133175.1 uncultured Clostridia bacterium
TCGAACTTCCTATAATATAAATATATTGCACAGAAATTTGCTTTGCAAATTTCACGCACGAACAAAGACGCGGACTTTAAAATGTTTTAATAAGTACAAAAGTTATTAATGTCCGTTTTTGTTCTTTGATTCATTATATAATAGAAAATCTTAAAAAATGATTATTGTATAAATAACTTTACTAAATATTATACAGAAAAAATTACAGAAAATGGTAAAAAAACTTGAAAAAAATATATAACTATAGTATAATAAATAGTTGTAACTCAGATGAGTGCAATGTAACTAATAAACTTCATATTAATAATTATTAAGGAGGTAAAATATGAGTTTAAGAAAGCGGAAAAACGAAATAAAGACAACAGAGGAAGTTATAGAAGAAATGCAAGAATTAAAAGTTTCTTCAAGTAAGGTGATTAAAAAAGATGGAAAAGAATTATCTATTTATTATGGCGATGATTTTTACAAATGGAAAATGAGATTTGGTTATACACATGTATTGGAAATAGAAATATCAAAGCCACCAATGAAGGCAGAAAAGTTTGATTTCTTAATCTTGCAAAATTACACCAAAATCCAAAATTATTTATTGTCATTAAAAGAGGACTTAAATGTTCTTGAGACATATAAAGAAATTTTAATTCTTCTTTGTTTTTCTAAAGAAGATATTTCAAAAAATGAAGAAATATCGATATCTTATATAGAAGAAAAGAGTAAAGAAATACAAGGGATGATACTTGTAAAAAGAGGTGAGATAAAAGAACTTGCTATTTCAAAAGGTAGAGAAACTTTCCACGTTTTTCTCAATGGAAATTGGGTGTATACAGAAAAAAATATAAGAAAAATCTCATTTATTGAAGCAACCAAGACGCATGAAGTGATGATAGCTAGTAGACCTGAAAATGTACCACAGCCAAGTATGAGGCATGTTAACCGTGAAATTTCAAAACTCAGAAAGTATTTAAAAAGTAAAAGTATATAAGGAGATTATATACATAATTAAAAATTATAAGAAGCTGAAAGTAATCTATACTTTTGGCTTCTTTGTTATTGAATAACAAGTATTTTTATGTTAAAATGTTAATATAATAGAAGTAAATCTAAAATATAATTAAGATATAGATTTAGAAGGGGAAAATCTGTATGGGAAAGAAAAAGAATAAAAAGAAAAATAAAATTGTGGATAATAAACATAAACAAAATAATCATGAAAGAAAAATAGATAATAATTTGGAGAATATAAGAAAAGATATAGAAAGAATTTCACCAAAAGAAGAGATAAAAAAAGAAAATAAAATTGAAATTAGCAAAGAAGAAAAAAAAGAAAATAAGAAGAATGATGAAGAAAAAAATGATTTAAAAAAAGTAGAAAATACAACAAAAGAGAATAACCAATTAGTAGTAAAAAAACAGCCCAAAACTAAAAATGAATCAAAAATATTAAAAAGAGTCTTAAAAAGGTTTTTGAGAATCTTAAAAATAATATTTAAGTTGATTTTATTTTGTTTTGCTATAACATTTATATATTCTTTTCTAGTTATACTAGCAACATTATTTTTAATTTTAAGTTTAGTAGGAGTAGGAATATTTGCAATAGGTGTTGTTGGCTCTATATTTGATATTACAAATTTAATTACAAAAATGGGAGCGGTTGCATTTATATTTGTGGGAATGGGATGCGTATGTTTAGGAATATTTTTAATGGTATTAATAATAGAAATTATAAAAAAATTTATAAACAAATTAAAACAAAACATAGGAAAAATATTTAAATAAATAATAATAATTTTTAAAGATTAAATTGTCAAAAAATTTTATATATAATAGACGATTTTATCTTTATTTTTTTTCCAAAAATTGTAATGAAAAAATTGCCGAAAATCATTGACATATGGGGAAAAAATGAATATAATAAAAAAAGTAATGTTAAATAATAAACGATAAGTTTTATTATTTAAAATATGAGGTGAAAAATGAAAAGAGTTTTAACATATGGAACATTTGATTTATTACATTATGGACATATAAGATTATTACAAAGAGCAAAAGAATTAGGAGATTATTTAATAGTAGCATTATCAACAGATGAGTTTAATGCAATAAAACATAAAAAAGCATATCATAATTATGAAACAAGAAAAAAGATGTTAGAAGCAATTAGATATGTTGATTTAGTTATTCCAGAAGATAATTGGGAGCAAAAAATAAACGATGTAAAAACATACTATGTAGATACTGTTGTTATGGGAAACGACTGGGAGAATGATCCTAAATTTGAAATATTAAGGGATTATTGTGATGTTGTTTATTTAGAAAGAACAGAAGGAATATCTACAACAAAAATAAAAAAAGAATTAGGATTGCAAAGAGCTGTAAATAGTGTGGATCAAATACCAATTCCAAAAAGTGAAAGAAAGTAAAGGGTGATTTTTGTTGAAAAAGTTATGTATAAAGTTTTTTATACTTATACTAAAGATTATATACTTTCCAATAAAACATCTTAAAGTTCAAAGAAAAGTTGTATATATAAGTAGGCAATTTAATAAAGGAACTTTAGATTTTAATTTAATTGTAAAAAGTATGGAAGAAGAATATCCTGATGTCAAAAATGTTGTGTTAGCAAAAAGAATGGAAAAAAGTATTATAAGTAAAATTGGATATTTTTTCCATATGATAGTTCAAATGTATCATATATCAACTGCAAAAGTTGTTATAACAGATAGTTATTGTATTGTTATAAGTGTTTTAAAACATAAAAAAGAAACAAAAATAATTCAAACATGGCATGCAATATCTGCAATAAAAAAGTTTGGATATCAAACAATAGGAAAAAAATCAGGAACAGACAAAGTTATGGCAGATGCAATGTGTATGCATAAAAATTATGATTATGTATTATGTGCAAGTAAAATTACTAAAAAATATTTTATAGAAGCATTTAATATAAAAGAAGAAAATATAAAATATTTAGGATTACCTAGATTAGATTACATATTGCAAGAAGATAAAGAAAAAACTGAAGAGATTTATAATACATATCCTGAACTTAAAAATAAAATAAATATATTGTATGTTCCAACATTTAGAAAATACAAAAAAGTAAAAATAAATGATGTAATACAAAGAATAGATACAAAGAAATACAACTTAATAGTAAAATTACATCCATTAGATAAAAAGAATTATGTTTATTTACAAAAAGATGGGGTCATATATGATGACAAATTTAAGTCATATGATTTATTAAAAATGTGTGACAAAGTAATAACAGATTATTCATCTTTGGCAATGGAAGCAAGTTTATTAGAAAAACCTTTATATTTTTACATATATGATGTAAAAATATATAAAGAAGATCCAGGACTAAATTTTGATTTTAAAAAAGAAAAAATAGGAACATATTCAACAAATAGTCCTAAAAAAATAGTTAATATGTTAGAGAGAGAATATGATTTTTCAATTTTAAATAATTTTAGAAAAAGATATATACAAGTAGAAAGCAATAATTATACCAAAGATTTAACAAAATTTATTATGCAATTAGTAAATGAAGATTATGAAGAAAAAACAGAAATAGAAACTGTTAAAGAAGAAATTAAAGTTTAATTAAGGGGATTATAATGAAACAACAGTTAAAGAAATTTATAACAAGTATATCTAAAAATAATATTCTGTTTAGAAAAATAGTAAGAAAAATGTTATATGTATACAGATATATAACATTTAAAATAAGAACAATAGGGTTAAAAGTAGAAGATAATACAATTATATTTTCTACTTTTAACGGTAAGTCATATAGTTGTAGTCCTAAGGCGATATATGAATATATGCTAAAAGAAGAAAAATATAAGGACTACAATTTTATATGGGCTTTTAGAGATACAGAAAAATATAAAGAGTTAGAAAAAAATAGAAATACAAAAATAGTAAAAACAGGAAGCAAAGAATACTCAAGGGGACTTGCTAAAGCTAAATACTGGATATTTAATTACAAAATAGGAGAGTATTTATATCCTAAAAAAAATCAGGTATTTCTACAATGTTGGCATGGCACACCTTTAAAGAGATTAGGGTGTGATTTAATTCATTTTGACAATAAACTAAATACAATGAAAGAAATGAAAAAAAGATACAAAATAGAATCTCAAAAATTTAATTATTTTATATCACCATCTAAATATGCAACAGAGAAATTTGTATCAGCTTGGAATTTAAAAGAAATAGGTAAAGAAAATATTATAATAGAAAAAGGCTATCCTAGAAATGATTTTTTATATAATTATACAGAAAATGATGTGCAAAAAATAAAAACAAAATTAGGAATAGAAAATACTAACAAGAAAATTATTTTATATGCACCAACATATAGAAGTAATCAACACGAAGCAGGTGTAGGGTATACATACAAAGAAGAAGTGGATTTTGAGAGATTTCAAAAAGAATTGCAAGATGAGTTTATAATATTATTTAGACCACATTATTTTGTAGCAAATGTATTTGATTTTGAAAAATATAAAGGATTTGTTTATAATGTGGCTGATATAGATGATATAAACGAATTATATATAATTTCAGATATATTAATAACAGATTATTCTAGCGTGTTTTTTGATTATGCAAATTTAAAAAGACCTATGATTTTCCATATGTATGATTTGGAACATTATAGAGATGAATCAAATGGTTTTTATTTTGATGTTGAAGAAGAATTACCAGGGAAAATAACAAGAACAGATGATGAGCTATTAGAAGAAATTAAAAGAATTAGTAAAGAATTTGTTTATGATGATAAATATAAAAAATTTAATAATAAATACAACTATTTAGATGACGGACAAGCAAGTAAAAGAGTTGTTGAAGTAGTTGTAAAATAAATAATGATATGAATTATAAATATGTATGAATATTAGAGAATGGAACTTATTATAAATTATTTGTTAAAATAGTTGAGTGGATGAAAAGGGGGAAATAGTATGAATAAAAAAAATAATTATATATGGTTGTTTGGTGAAAATTTAGGTAAAACTGCTAATAATAATTCTTTTTATTTTTGGAAACATGTAGTTAACAAAAAAAAGGACAATATTAATAAATATATTATTTTAGAAAAAAATAAAGGAAATAAAGAAGTTTATGGAAAATTAAATGAAAGAGAAAAAAAATCTGTTGTATGGAGAAATAGTTTAAAACATTTTATTTTATTTTTTAAAGCAGATATGTATTTTGTAACATTAAGCTATAGAGATATAAGACCAGAAAAATTTGGGAATAAAGAATATAATTTTAAAATTGAAAGGCCTTTAGTATATTTACAACATGGAACTATAGGGATTAAAAAAATAGGATATAGAGGCAATACTTATAATAATAATATGTTTAGATTTATATATTACAATAAAAACATAAAAGAAGATTTAATAGAACAAAACGATTTTAGAAAATATCAATTATATTATGGAAAATATTTGCCAAGATATAAAGAACTTGTAAGAAAAAATAATCTAGAATTAAAAAGTAAAACAGAAAATAATCAAATATTATGGTTTTTAACATGGAGAGAATACAAAGAAAATAGCTTAGCAAGTAAAATTTTTATAAAAAAGATTAATTATATTTTAAAAAATGAACAGTTAAATGAATATTTAAAAAAGAATAATATTAAATTAAGATTTTGCATTCATCAACTATATAAAACAAATGCTGAAGAATTTATGGAGGATGTAGATACAAAAAACATTGAATTGATATATGCTTCTGATATAAATTTAATGGATGAAATTGTAAAAAGTAAAATGTTAATAACAGATTATTCTTCATTAGGATTTGATTTTACTTTCCTAAAAAAACCAGTTGTTTTATTTCAGCCAGATAGAGAGGATTATTTAGCTAAAAGAGAAACTTATTGTACTCTTGAAGAATTAGAAAAATATAGTATAGATTCAAATGAAGAATTTATTGATACTATAATAAATGAAAAATATGATATAAATGAGTTTTTTAGTTCAAGAATAAATACTGATGTTAATTATAAAAAAATAGAAAAAGGTTTACATATAGACAGAATGTACGATTATTTTAAAAAGAAACAAGAAGAAAAAATAACATTTTTAGGATATAATTTTTATGGGGTTGGTGGAACAGTTAATGCAACAAGGTCTTTAGCAGAAGGTTTATTAGAAAAAGGATATATGGTTGAATTATTATCTTTAAGGAAAATTGGAAAAGCGTTGAAAATGCCATATGGATTAACATTAACTTGTGTATATGATTTGCTTGGAATACAATATAGCTGTATAAATAAATTAAAAAAAGATTTATGGGATAAAAATAAAAAGAATTTTAGTTATTTTAAATATGATGTTTCAAAAGAATATTTGAAACCATATGTACTAAAAGGATTAACTGAAATATTAGATAAAATAAAGAGTAAAACCGTTATATCAACAAGAGAAACTTTACATTTATTTTTAGATGATACAAAAAATGAAAAAATAAAAAATAAAATATATTTTTATCATTGTCAAGCTAATCTAATAGATGAGCTATTTCCTGGAATAATGGACGAAATAAGAAAAAGAAAATTAGGAAAGACCGTGTTTGTTACTGAAAAAAATAGAGAGGCTTATAAAGAAGAACAAAGATATGAAAATTATGATAAATATATAGTAATTGGAAATGCATTGGAAAGAAAGAATGTAAGAAATATTAATAAAATAGAAAAAGTGGAAGAAAAGGATAAATATACAGTGATATATCTTCTAAGAATAAGTCAAGAAAGAGAATGTGATTTACAAAATTTAATAGGATTTGCTAAGTATTTAAAAGAAAACAAAATTAAAAATATTATAATTGACGTATTTGGAGATGGTGATTACGTTGATGAATTTTTAGACATGCTAATAGAAAATGATTTGACAAATATTATACATTATAAAGGAAAAACAAATGATTCAACATATCATATTAGAAGACATGATGCATTAGTAGATTTTACATTAAATCATTCATTTGGTATGACATATATTGAAGGAATTCTAAGTGGAAAAATGGTGTTTTGTATGAAAAATACTGGTTCATTAGAAGTAATGAGTGATATACCAGAAGCGTTTATAAATTCATATGAGGATTTGGCAAATAAAATAATTAATTTACCTAATATAACAGTTGAACAATTACAAGAAAATTATAAAAAGATAGAGGATAAATATTCAAGAAAAGTTGTTACACAAAAATTTATAGATTTTATGAATGAGGGAGAGACTAATGAGCCAAATTAAAGTAGATTTTAAAGATGGAATATTAAAAATAGAAAAAGATAGGACAAGACAAACAGAAGATGATATAGAAACAATTGATATTTATAATCTTATATATAAAGAAGAATATAAATCAAAAATAAAAGTAACAAATATAGAAGAAAAAAATAAAATATTTTTAATACAAGAATTAGAAGGATTAAACGAAGTTGGAACAAAGGATGCAGTTGTTGTATATTCTGGACTAAGTAGAATTATGTATAAAATTGCACCTATTGAAGATGTTTATAGAATATTTGTTAAAGTACTATATAAAATTTTAAAAGTATCTATAACTAAAAAATATTTAAAATTTAAAGTATTTGCATATTTAACTAATAAATTTAATTTAAATATTCAAAATATTAATTTTGTTATAGATAGTAATAATTTTAAAGAAGTAAATTTAAAAGAATATTTAGTTAAAAAATCTAAATATAAAATGTTACTAGAGAAAAATATTTATAATTTCAAATTTAAGATTGATGATTTATTAGACAGTAATGAAGATATAAATAACTTTGTATCATTTAACTTGAAAATCAATGATACAGATGTTCAATATAAATTAGGAATAAAAGATAAAAAAATAAGAAAAAAGAAACTAGCTAAAAAATATTATAATCTTCCTATGAAAAGTAAATATGTTAAAGATTTTGCAATACATATTAGAAGAACTATTGCAGGAAATTTAATTGTTGTAAAAAGATTAATTGACCCAGTAGAAAAAACTCTAAAATTTAAATTTCTAGAAAGCAAACCAGTTTCATTTATTTTATATAATTTTGGAAAAATTGGAACAAAATTGAGAAAGAAAAAAATAAATATTTTCTACGAAAAGTTTGCTTCAAAAGCAGAAGAGGGAGTATTTGATTTATTTAAAAAATGTAGTGAGAGTAAGAAAACAAAAAATTATTTTGTTATAGATAAGAATAGTGAAGATTATGAAAAGATTAAAAATGAAAAAAATGTAGTAAAAAAATATTCATTTAAATATTATTGGATAATATACAATGCATCATGGTTTATTGCTTCAGAAGTTCCAAGTCACTTAAATATATTAAGATCTAACAATAAATATTTTAGAAGAGCAACATATGATAAGAAATTTGTATTTTTACAACATGGAATAATTTATATGAAAAATTTGGGAGTTAATTCAGCATTTAAAAAAGGTAAAGAAGGCGAATCTCAATACATGGTTGTAAGTAGCGAAAAAGAAAAAGATGTTGTTGTTGATATGTTAAATTATGATGAAGAACAATTATTAAAAACAGGACTTGGTATGTACAGTAATATAAAATATAAGCATATAAATAATGATTCAGAAGATATTGTGTCAATAATGCTTACATGGAAACCATATGAAGAAAATTTATACAATTTTGAAGAATCTTCATATTATAAAAATATTATTGAAATATATAATATATTAAAACAATATGTTAAACCAGAAAATATAAAAATTGTTGCACATCCTAAAGTTTATGATTTATTATATAATACACATATAAAAGACTCAGTTTGGCAACAACCAATATCAGAGGTATTAAAAATATCAAAAATGTTTATAACAGATTATTCATCTGCTTGTTATAATGCTTTTTACCAAGGGGCTGGAGTTGTATTTTATCAACCAGATTTAGAATTATATGAAATTGAAAATGGAAAATTAATACCTAATGATGATGAATATATAGGATTAAGAACTTTAAATAAAGAAGAATTAATAGATGTGTTGAATAAATCAATAAAAGATGGAAAAATAGATTTAAGTGTATTAAGAACAGAAGAACAAGAAAAAATGTATCAAACAATCAATGAATTTTCAGATGGAAAAAATATTGATAGAATTTGTGAGAAACTAAAAGAATTAAATTTGGTATAAGATATAAATAAAAAAATGGAGGAATAAATGGAAAATATAAAAAGAGATAATCAAAGTATAGTAAGAGGTGCATCTGCATTATTTATATTATTTACACATCTTTCAGCTTTTACTAGTCAAAATTGTGTATTTAGAGCATTTTCTAGTTTTGGATACATATGGGTTGGAATTTTTTTCTTTTATTCTGGCTATAATTTAATTTCTTCATATATGAATAAAGAGGAGTTTTTTAAGAAATTTTGGTATAAAAAAATTACAAGAATATATATACCATTTATATTAAGTAATATATTATTTATATTGATACAAATTTATTGTAATCATAATGTTTTTTCAATAGTTGATTTTATAAAATATACATTTGGCATAAAGGTTATTAATGAAGTTAATTGGTATATATATGCTATTATGTTTTTTTATTTTAGTTCATGGTTAGTTTTACTACTGGTGAGTAGATTTAATAAAATAAAGAAAAATAAGATTGTTATTTTAGTAGCTTCAATATTAATTTTTATTATATATGGAAGAATTTATTATAATATTGCCTGGAATTTGCATTTAACAACAAGTATAAGAAATGTATATCCTTTAACAATGCTAATTGGTATGTTATATTCTTTATATAAAAATGAAATTTCAAAAATTTTAAATAACAAAATTATTTATGAAATTTTGTTTATAGTGTTGTTCTTTGCAAGTGTAACATTACATTATGCAAATATAAAAGGAATATCTGTATCAATTTTAAATGTGAAAGCAATTGATTATATAGTGCCTATAATATTTACAATATTTATATTGTTGATCAGCTACAAGGTTGAATTTCATAGTAAATTATGTGGTTTTATAGATAAAATTTCATTAGAAACATATACATTTCACTTTACTATATTAAATTTATATTCTAATAAAATGATTGTGATAAAAAATAGTTATACATACATTTTGGTTTATATTATAACCGTAATAGCAATATCTTATGCTGTTAGAAAGTTAATAGATATCATATTTTACAGGAAAAAAAGGCAAAAAAGGATAAAAGAAAAAAAGGTGGATTAATATGAAAGAAATGTATAATTTTAATGTTATAAGTAAAAAAAGAAATATTATATTGGGGATTGCAACATTACTTGTTGCTTATTGTCATTCAACAAGTTTGTTGGTTGAAAATTTATTTCCAATACAGATAATAAACAATATATTAGTTTTTATTAGAGAAATTGGAACAATTGGAGTGGATATATTTTTAATATTATCTGGTGTGGGGTTATATTATTCGTTTTCTAAGAATAAAAATTTAAAACAATTTTATAAAAAAAGAGCTGTAAGAATTTTACCAGCAGCGATTATAGTTGCAATAATAATTACAATGTTAAAAGGTGGATATGGATTAGGAAAATATTTACAAAGAATATTTTTATTACAATTTTTTATTGATGGTAATTTGGATTTTTGGTATTTTTCTTTTATTATAGTTTTATATTTTGTATATCCATTATTACATAAGATGGTAGAAAAATATGATTATAAATTTGTAATAATATTTATAATAAGTATCGTATTAGGAAATGTGTTACTTATGAAATATAACATATATTTATATAATAGATTTGAAATTGCAACTACAAGAATACCTGTATTTATAATGGGAATCTGGATTGGAAAAAAATCTTATGAAGAATGGAAGATAAATGCTAAATGGTTATTATTATTTTTAGCTATGTTTTTAATAACAATACTTTTATTATATTCCAGAATGTTTATAAGTAAATATATAATTGTAAGATTTTTATATTGTCCATTAGCGGTAAGTATAGTAGTAATTTTATCATGTGTATATACAATATTTGAAAAAAATAATTTGTTAACAAGATTTTTTATATGGTTAGGGACTTATTCAATGGAAATATATTTATTATATGAATATTTAGTAAAAAATTATTATCATTTATTTAATTATAAAGATCCATATAATATTTCATATTATATTTGTATGTTTGTTATTACATTAATTTTTGCTACAGCGTTAAAAAGATTTTGCAATGAACTTACAGATAAAGTATTGATAAAAGATAAAAATTAATATACTTGACTTGTATATTTTTAAGTGATATAAAATATTAAATATAAAAAGGGGGAGAAAACTATGGAAGAAAAAGAGAAAAATTTAAATGTAGAACAATTAAAAAAGAAAAACCATAATCAAAAAATTGCTATAATTGCATTAAGTATATTGTTAATAGGAAGTTTAATTTTACAAATTCCAACTGTCAGAAAACAAGTGAGAATGGCTATAAATGGGGGGGAGACGACACAATCTCAAAAAAAGAAGGTTGATTATAATTCTAAATATAAATTAAATTTAACAAGTGTATATGGAGATGTAGAAGCATACCATCCTAAAATAGTATCATTTGATAAAGAATGGAATGGATATTTATATTGGATGTCATATACTCCTTACCCTGATAGCGATGAACAAAAGGAAAATCCACATATTGTAGGAAGTAATGACTTAATTAATTGGGAAGTTCCTAAAGGATTAGTAAATCCTTTAGATGATGTAGAAGGAGATAATCATAAACAATATAATTCAGATTCTCATTTAGTTTATGTTAAAGATACTGATACATTAGAATGCTACTGGAGATATGTAAATGATGAAGATGGGTCAGTTACAATTTATAAGAGAACAACAAAAAATGGGATAGATTGGACAGAAAAAGAAATTGCTTCTTATGCAAAAAATAGAAAAGAAAAAGATTGGGTCGCTCCAGCAATTATATATGAAGATGGAATTTATAAGATTTGGTATGTTGATCATGATCTTGTTGTAAGATATGCAGAGGCAAAACCTGGAGATAAAAATTGGACAGATGTAAAGAAAATTGATTTAGAATATCCAAAACAATTAAAACCTTGGCATTTAGATGTGATAAAAACAGATAATGGATACGAAATGCTTTTAATGGCATTTGAAAATTGGGACAAAAGAGGAGTTGCAAGTTTATATCATACATCAAGTAAAGATAATAAAACTTGGAAGAAATGTAAAGAAATAATTAAACCAACTACAAAAACGAATTATTGGGACAATAGAGGAATTTACAGAAGTTCAATGATAAAAAAAGATGGAATATATTATGTATTTTATAGTGCTTCTGATAAAAAGAATATAAAAGGTATTGGCATAATGTATGGGAAAAATATTAGAAAATTAAAATCTGTTGGAATAGATTATAGTAATGATAAAGATGCTGTTAAAAAATTTAATAAATTAATTAAAAAAGAAAAAAGTAAATAGGAGATAATTTTTTATGAAAATAAAAAGACTTATAAAAATCTTAATATCATTAATATTTGTATTTCTAGCATTTCAAATAAATACAAGAGTTAACGCAACAAATGAAAATTATAAAAAATTTGCTACTAATGTAAATATAGTAAAAAAATATGAAATTAAAGGAAATGGGAATATAACCAATGAACTTGTTGGATATTTAGAAGACTCTAAAAATTATATTCAGAATGGAAAATATGTAATGATATATATACCATCTGGAACTTATTATCTTTCTGATGATAATAATTTAGTTGTACATTCAAATACATATTTAATTTCAGAAAATGATACTAATTTAATAAAAGAAAAAAACACGAAAAATAGCATTATAAGAACAAGAGAAAGTGAAAATACTGCTAATATTTATATATACGGAGGAAATTGGGATTCTAACAATAATGGAAAAAATGGAATAGAAATACTAAATTCATTAAATGTTAAAATCCAAAATCTTAATGTTAAGAATGGTGCTAAAAATTGTATAAATATTAACAAATCAAATGTAGAAATAGACAATATAAATATATTAAATAGTAAAGAAAGTGGAATTTTAATTAATAAGAACTCTGCTGTAAAAATAAAAAATTCGAGTATTTGTAAAAATAAGCAATATGGAATTTGTGTTGTTGATTCAGTGTTAAATGCTAATAATAATGGAAATAATAATATATCTCAAAATGATTGGAGTGGAATTTCAGCAACTGGAAAAAATACTGAAGTTTATTTACATAAGAATAAAATTCTGAATAATGGAATAAATCCAAAATCAACCAAGGATGGGCAAGTTGGACATGGAATAGGTATATCAGAAGGAGCTTATGCTAATATAAATAATAATATAATAAAAGATAATAAAGAGTGTGGTATTTCTATTTTTGATAATTCTAAAACGAAGATTAATAATAATGTTATTAGCAATAATGGAAGACACGGAATTGGAGCTAGAAAGAAAGTAAATTTATCACAAATAAATAATAATAATATTTCATATAATAATTATAATGGAATTTTATTATCAGATTCTTCAAAAGCTGTATTAACCAAAAATACAATAAATAATAATAAAAATATTGGACTTTCTGTAGTTGATAAATCAAATGCAAAACTAAATTCTAATGATATATCTTATAATAAAAATAGTAACATAAGTGTATCTAATGGTGATAAAAAAACAGCAGGAGCTAAAATAACATTAAATAGTAATAATACTATTAATAATAGCAAAAAACATGGTATAGTATTATCTGGAAATAATTTAGTTGAGATATTAAAAGATGGTAATCAAATAAACAATAACAATAAAAACGGAATATCAATTTCTGATAAATCAAAATTAGTAATAAACAAAAAGACTACATTAAAAAACAACAAAGTAAATGGAATATATATAAAGAACTCTGAAGCAAACATAAAAAATGTTACTATTACTAAAAATGGAAAATATGGTGTATGCATTGAAAATGGTGGGTATTTAAAAATAAGTAAATCTAAAATAAATAATAATAAAAATTATGGAATTAATATTTCTGGAAAAGGAACTACTGCAAGAATTTCAGAAAATGAGATAAATAATAATAAAAAAATTGGTATTATGATCAATAATAAGGCTAAAGTAAAAAGTATAGAAAAGAATAGCTTAAATAAAAATGGTGAAGTTGCAATAATGCTAAAAAAATCATCAAAAGCAGAAAAAATACAAAATAATAAGATTACAAACCATACTAAATATGGAATTGCTTCTTATAAGTCAACTATAAAAAATGTAAAAAATAATAAATTTAAAAACCCAAAAGCAAAGAAATCAATATATAAAAATTAACAATGTATTAATAGTAAATATTTTACAAAAAAAATAGCTAAGGTATACCTTTAGCTATTTTTTTTATAAAAATATAGTAAATTGAAAAATGTTGTGATAAAATTAACAAAAAGTTATGGGGGAGTTTTTATGAAACTAAAAAGAAATGTTTTATCAATTATTATGAGTATTGCAATTTTATTAGCAATACCAATAGTCTCTAAAGCTTCAAATGAAACTATTACTTTAAATGTAAATGTAACAAATGATTATAGTAGTGCATATGAAGTTTTAAAAATTGTTAATAAAGAAAGAACAGCAATAGGTTTAAGTGAATTACAAATGGATAAAGATTTGATGGATGCAGCTATGATTCGTGCTAGTGAATTGTCATTATATTTTAGCCATACAAGGCCAAATGGAACAAGTTGTTTTACAGCATCTTCAAAAGCAAATGGAGAGAATATAGCGGCAGGATATTCAACACCTGAATATGTAATGCAAGGATGGATGGAATCTGCTGGGCATAAAGCTAATATTTTAGGGGAAAATTACCAAACAATAGGAATTGGAGCTATAAAATATGGAAGTTTATGTTATTGGGTACAATTGTTTGGAACAGATAATATAAATGCTGTTTCTACAATTCCAAGTAATAAAAAAATAACAAGCAATATAGAAATATTAAAAGATAATGTTGAATTATATTATAATTCTTTGTCAGAAATATACCAAAGTTGGTATCCAAATGGTTTTGACGTTCGAATTGTGGTTCTAAATAAAGGGTGGCAAGGAAGATGTGTGGTAGTTGATCCAAGTGACCTTATGTATGATATTTCAAATAATTCTGTGGCAAGTATAGACAAAAATGGAAAAATAAGGTATAATAGTGCTGGTGAAATTTCTTTAACGGCAAAATTGAAGGAATTTCCTTCGATTTCTGTAACTAAAAAAATCAAAATAAAAGGACAATTAAGTTGCACCCAAATAGATGATATACAAGATGTTAAGTATACAGGAAAAAATGTTAAACCAAATGTAACTATAACAGATGGAAAAAAGATTCTTATAAAAAATAAAGATTATAAATTAGAATATACAAACAATAAAAGTTGCGGAATTGCAAGTGTAAAAATAATAGGAATGGGATTATATGAAGGAAGTTACGAAAATAAAACTTTTAAAATAGTTCCATCTAAAGTTGAAAAAATTAAAGTTACATCGGCTAATAGCAATAGTATAACAATTAATTGGAACAAAGTGAAAGATGTTACAGCTTACAAGGTATATGTATATGATTATGTAAAAAGAAAATATGAATATTATGGAAAGACAAGCTGTAATAATATAAAAATTAAAAATTTAAAATCTTCAACAAAATATAAAGTTAGAGTAAAGGCTTATAAAAATGTAAATGGTGTACAATATTTTGGTGAATACTCTAAAGGAATAAAAGTAACAACTGCTCCAAAAAAAGTAACTAATATAAAAGTTAAATATAAAAATAATAATTCAGTAAAAATAAATTGGAAAAGTATAAGTGGGGCTACTGGATATAAAGTATATATGTACAATAGTAAAACTAAAAAATATGAATATTTTGGAAAAAGTAAAAATGCATCAATAACAATAAAAAATTTATCCAAAAATAAAAAATATAAAATTAAGATTAGAGCTTATAAAACATTTAATAATAAGCAATATTTTGGAAACTATTCTGATGTTTTAAAAGTAACAATTAAAAAGTAAATTATTAAATATATAATATATAATAATATTAAACAAAAGATAAAAAAATAAGATTATATAAAAATATATGGAGGAATTAATTATGAAATTAAACAAAATTGTTATGACATGTATTATGTTTGTTGCTATTTTATTAGCAATACCAATGATGTCTAAAGCATCAGATGATGAAATGTTAGAAGTACATATGACAGCAATGGATGATTATAAAAGTGCATATGAAGTATTAGATTTAGTAAATGCTGAAAGAAAAAAGAACGGTCAAACTGAATTAGTAATGGATATGGACTTGATGAATGCTGCTATGACACGTGCACGTGAAGTTATTTTTCAAGCGGAACATACTAGACCGAATGGAGAATCTTTTTCAACTATATTACCGGAAAAAGTAATCAATGAAAATCTTGCAAGACGGATATAATACCCCACATGATGTTGTTTTGGGAAAGGAAGATGATCTTGAAAAATATAAAGGTTGGATGAATTCTCCTAATCATAAAGCAGCAATACTAAATTCTAGTTATACATCAACAGGAATTGGTGTTGTAAAACATGACAATATATATGCATGGGTTGAATTGTTTGGAAATAAAGAAGTAGTAACTGTAGCTTCTGAGTATAAAACAAAACAAGAACAAAAAACAACTACAGTAAAAATTCTATCTAAAAATGCAGTATTAAATTGTAGTGGATTACAAAATGAGATTATTAAAAATCTTGGATTTGATAGTAACAATAAAGGACCAAGTGCAGAAATTAGAATACATTATATAAATTCACAAGGAAAAAGTTATGATGACTCAATTGTTTTAGGAAAAGAGGATGTTGGTTTTAGTACATCTAATTCTAATGGATTAGGAATTGATGAAAATGGACAGTTAAAATATAAAAAAGCAGGTAAATATCAAGTTGAAGCAACTTTAAAAAACTATCCATCAAAAACAAGAACTGAAACAGTAGTAATAAAAAATCCAATTTACAATCTTGAAATTGAAGATATCCCTGATCAAAAATATACAGGATCAGAAGTAAAACCAAAAGTTGTACTTAAAGATAATAATTATACATTGGTAGAAGATGTTGACTATTATTTAGATTATGAAAATAATGTGGAATGTGGTAATGATGCAGTAATAAATATTTTGGGAGAAGGTTATTATAATATTGGAAGTGGAGATAAAGTTTCAGCTACAGTAAAAACTTTTACAATTATAAAAGATTCAACTCCAGTAGTTAATCCAGTAACAAAACCAGAAAAAGTTAAAAATGTTATAATTGATCAAATTGATTATACCAATGTAACATTATCATGGGGAAAAGTAAGTGATGCAACAGGATATAAAGTATATAAATATGATGAAGAAACTAAAAAATATAAATATTATGGCGCGACTACAAATTTAACACTTAATATTAGTAAATTAACTCCTAACACAGAATATAACTTTAAAGTGTCTGCATATAAGGAACTTGGTGGAAAAAAATATGAAGGTATAGCTTCTGATACATTAACTGTTACAACTAATAATCCAACACCAGTTGATGTTAGAAATTTAAAGGTAGATGCTAAAAGTGTAACAACAAATAGTTTAAAATTAACTTGGGAAAAATTATCAAATATATCAGGGTATCAAATTTATATATTTAATTATAAAACTGGAATATACAATAAATTAACAACAATAACAGATCCAGCAACAACATCATATGTAGTTAAAAAATTAAATCCTTCTACAAAATATAATTTTATAATAGTGGCATATAAAAGAGTTGAAGGAATTAATTATTTAGGAAAACAATATAGTGCAGCTCCAGCATTACAAGTAACTAAAGTAGCTCCAATAACTGCAACAAGAGATGAGACAACAACTAATGCGATAAGATTAACTTGGAGTGCATCACCAAATGCAACAGGATATATAATTTATAGATATAATTACAGTAAGAAAAAGTATGAAAAAATTGTTACTACAAGAGATGTAACATATGTTTTTACTAAATTACCTTCAGCAACAAAATATAATTTTAAAGTAAAAGCATATAAAGTAGATAATAATAAAACGTATTATGGTGCAGCATCAAGTGCAATAATAACAACTACAAAACCTGGAAAAGTTACAAATGCAAAAGCTACAGGAAAAACAAAAACAAGAATAAGAATAAAATGGAATAGTGTAAGAGGTGCAACAGGATATAGAGTTTATATATATGATAGCAAAACTAAAAAATATAAATATTATGGTTCTACAACAAGAACAACAGCACTTATTAAAAATAGAAAAGCTAATACAACATATAAAATAAAAGTTCAAGCATATAAAAAACCATATAAATTGGTATATTTAGGTGCAGCTTCTAATACTATTAGAGTAAAAACATTAAAATAAAATATTAAAAATAAAAAAGTTGAAATTGAAAGTTTAATAAATTTTCTATTTCAACTTTTTTGTGCAATACAAAATGTAAAAATAATGAAATAATATAAATTGAAAATATTAGGTTATTTTGTTGACTATAAGTCTCTTATAGAGTATTATATAAAAGAATTTTTTTATAAAGGAATTTAAGATGAGAAGAGAAATAAAAAATAAAAATAAAGTTTATCTAATATATACTGCATTATTTGGAATAATATTTTTTTTGATATATTATATTTTTTTTAAAACAGGAAAAAGTTTTATATGGTATGAAGATGGAGCAAAACAACATTTTGCAATATTATATAATTTTAATTATATAATAAGAAATATTTTTACAAATGGAATAGAAACATTTTCTTGGAATTTAGGATTAGGACTAGACTTAATATCTCAATATTCATATTACATTTTAGGAGATCCATTTGCATATTTAAGCTTATTATTTCCTATGGAAAAATTAGAGTTAGCATATAATATATTAATTGTTGTGAGAATGTATTTTATAGGAATTGCATTTTTAGTATATTGTAGATACAATAAAAAAGATGAGTTTAATTCTTTGCTAGGATGTGTAATATATACATTTTGTGGATTTGTATTGTATGCTGGATTAAGACATCCATACTTTTTAAATGCTGTTATATTACTACCTTTAGTATTTATGGGAATAGATAAGCTTTTAAAAGAAGATAAAATTTTACATTTTACTTTAGTAATTGCTATTGCAACTATTTCTAATTATTATTTTCTATATATGATTACTATTTTAAGCTTATTATATGCAATTATAAAATTTATTTCAGAGTATAGAGAAACGGGAATAAAAACGTTTTTTAATAAATTTTTGAAGGCATTTTTGGGATATGTAATAGGATTATTAATAGGAGGAATTTTATTATTACCTAATATATATGGGTATTTAAATTCTAATAGATTAACAGACAATGATAATGTTATATATAACTTAAAATATTATAGTAATTTATTTACAGGTTTTACATCAAATAATAGTTTATATTGGTCTAGAATATGCACAACATCATTTACATTATTAATGTTACCAGTATCTTTGCTTAATATAAAAAAAGATAAAGAAAATAGAACAATAATTATAAATATAATAATAACAACAATTATGCTATTAATTCCATTTTGCGGTTCAATTATGAATGGTTTTTCATTTAGTACTAATAGATGGACTTTTGGATATGTATTTCTATTAACGTATATGGTAGTTTTGAATTTTAGAAAAGATTTAAATTATAACAAAAAAGAATTAATTAGTATGTTTATAACTATAGTAATATATGGTTTGGGATTATTTGTAATTAAAGGTAGAGCAGAAATAAGAATTTCACTATTAAGCTTATTATTTGCAATTATAATATTTATAGCAATAATTATTACTAATATTTATAGACAAAAATTTAGAAAAGTTAAATATGTAGATTATTTAATATTTGTAATTGTAATATTAAATATAATATTTTATGGAAACAATTTATGTTCAAAAAAAGGAAAAAATTATGTTAGTGAATTTGTTAAATCAGGTAGTATAATTAATAAATATAATAATTATGACAATAAAATAAAAGGATTCGAAAAAGTAATAAAAACAATAAATAATAACGATAATGGATTTTACAGAATATCTACTAATAAAAATAGTTATCCAAATGCTTCATTGTTATATAACTATAAATCAACAAATGCATATTTATCAATAGGAAATAGATATATAGGAATATTATCAAAAGAATTAGCTAATAGATTATATGTTACAGATACAAATCCTTTAAAAGGATTTGATAATAGAACTAAAATATTGACATTATTAGGCAATAAGTATTTTGTTGTAAGTAAAAAAGAAAAAGATACAGTACCATATGGATATTCTTTATATAAAGAAATAAAAAGTAAAAAAGAAAAAACTCAAATTTATAAAAATGATAATAAATTAGAAATGGGAATATTTTATGATAACTATATTCTAAAAGATGATTATGATAAATTGGATTCTTTACAAAAGGAGCAAATACTTTTAGATACAGCAGTTTTAGAAGATATTCCTCAATATGATATTTATAATAATGTAAAATTACTAAATGATGTAAAAGAGAAAACTTATACTGAAGTAAATTATAGTATTGAAAAAAATAAAAATTTGAAAAATAATAAGATAAAAACAAACAAAAAAAACCAAAAGATAGTATTAGACATAGACAGTGCTGAAAACGCAGAATTATATTTATGTATAAACGGTTTTAATTATAAAGGAAAAGAAAGTAATACAATAAAAATTAAATACAATAATATAGAAAAAAAGCAAAGTTTTAGAAATAAAGAACAAGATCCATATTATTTTTATAATCCCAATATTTTAATAAATTTAGGATACAAAGAAAAGCATGGTGGAAAAATTCAAATTATTTTAGAAAATGAAGAAGAATACAGTTTTGATAATATAAAAGTTATAGCTGTTTCTATGAAAAAGTATGATGAAAGTATAAAAAAACTAAAGCAAAATAAGTTTGAATTAAAACAATACAATGGTAATGTTATAAATGCTGATATTGAAAATAATACATCTGGTGTATTACAAATGTCAATACTATATACTAAAGGATGGACAGCTTATGTTGATGGGAATAAAACAGAAACAATAGTGGTTAATACAGCTTTTATAGGAATACCATTAGAAAAAGGAAAACATCAAATAAAATTAGAATATGAAACACCATATTTAAAAATTGGTCTGATTTGTTCTAGTATTGGTGTTATAGCATTTATAATTTTAAGTATAAGTCAAAAAATAATAAATAATAAAAATGGTGATAAGTGTGGAAATAAATAAAAAAATAGAAAAAATTATAATATATGCAGTTGAAATAATATTTATATTTATATTAAGTTTTTTAACAATAGAAAGTATGTTTAGAAGTTGTTCGATTACATCTTCTGAGACAACAACATATTTATTTGACAATCCCATTATACATATAATAACAATAAGTATTACAATATTTATATTTTCAAAAATTAATAAAATAAAAAAAGATATAGATAAGAAAATAGTGATTGGATTGGTTTGTATATGGGGATTGATATCTGCAATATGGATTTTTATGTCTAATTTGTATCCAAGAGCAGATCAAAGAGAGATATATAATATAATTTTACAAATGAAAAAAGGAATATTTGATTCATTTGAAATTGGTAAATATATGGTTGCCAATCCACATCAGTTAGGCTTGCTATTGTATGAATATATATTTAGTTTTATATTCGGAGTTAAAAATTATCTTGGGTTACAATTAATTAATGTAGTAGCTTTATTTATAACATATTTTTCTATATATAAACTTACAACATATATGTTTAAAGATAAAAAAACTTCTATTTGTACATTAATTGGATTATTTTTATTTATACCTATGTGGTTTTATATAACGTTTATATATGGAAATATAATAGGTTTAATGTTTTCAATGATTTCTCTAGTATTTATTTTAAAATATTTAGAAAAAAATAAAATCGTATATTTAATAACTGCAAGTATTTGCATTGGGTTAGCTATAATGCTTAAATCAAATTATCTTATAATGTTAATTGCAATGGTTTGTATAATTATATTAGATATGATTTCTAATAAAAAAATAAATAATATAGGAATAATTATTGCTTTAATATTAGGATATTTGGTAATGAAAATATTGGTTCCTATAATTGCATTTGAAATAACCGGAAAAGAAAAAGTAAAAGGAATACCTATGTTGGCATATGTAGAAATGGGAATTCAAGAAGGAACAAGAGCTCCTGGATGGTACAATGGATATAATAGAAAAGTATATGCAAATAATAAATACGATTATGAGAAGACAACAATACAGGTTAAGAAAGATATAAAAGAATCTATAAGTAACTTTAAAAATAATCCTAAATATACTGTTGAATTTTTTTATAAAAAGGTTGTGTCTCAATGGAATAATCCAACATTTCAATGTTTCTGGATTGGTAGAGGAACAAAAGATGCAGAAGGAAAAGTAAAACCAGCAATTGTTAGAGCAATTAATGGTAATGGAAAAACTAATAAAATATTGTTCGAATATACTAATATAATACAAACAATTATATTATTTGGTGCAACAATATGTATTTTAATTAATTTTAAAGAAATAAATGGAAAACAATTAGTTTTTGCTGTTATGTTTATAGGAGGTTTCTTATTTCACATAGTTTGGGAAGCAAAATGCCAATATACAATATCATATTTTATTTTATTAATTCCATATAGCATAAGGGGATATTTACAATTATCTAAAATGATACAAGAGTTTTTAAATAACAAGTATAAAAAATTAATAAAGTAAGAATATTAGAGAAAAAGCAAAAAAAATTATTGCTTTTTCTTCTTTTTTTTATTTTTTAAAACTTGCAATTAATAAAAAAAAGTGTTAGTATAAAAAACATATTAAGTAATGTTAGGAGTAGATTAGTGAGAACTTTATTAAAAATAATTAAAGAACATATTGAATATAGAAAACAAATCTTAAAACTTGCAAAAGCTGATTTGGTAAAAACATATAGAGGATCTGCTTTAGGATGGTCTTGGGCAGTAATTAAACCAACAGTTACTATTTTTGTATATTGGTTTGCGTTTTCAATTGGATTAAGAGCTAATAGTGAAGTATCAGGTTTTCCATTTTTTTTATGGTTAATTGCTGGTATAGTTCCATGGTTTTATATGGGAGATATGATAACAGGAGGAACTAATTGTATAAGAAAATATAGTTATTTAGTAAATAAAATGAAATTTCCAGTTTCAACAATACCAACATTTGTAAGTATTTCAAATATGATGATTAATATTATTTTAATAGTTATAGTTATAGCAATATTCTGGATATTTGGTTATGTACCAGATGTTTATTTATTACAATTACCATTTTATTTATTATTATCATTTATATTTTTTACATTATGGGCATTTTTTGCATCGTTTATTGGAGCTATGAGTAAAGATTTTGTTAATTTAGTAAAATCTTTTATAACAGCAGTTTTTTGGTTATCAGGTATACTTTGGGATGCAGATACAATAACAAACCCTTGGCTACATAGGTTTTTAATGTTAAATCCTGTAACATTTTTAGTAACAGGAGTTAGAAATTGTTTTATTAATAAAATATGGTTTTGGGATCAACCTAAAAGATTAATGTATTTTATAATATTGACGGTAGTAATGTTAATATTGGGATTATGGAGTTATAGGAGATTGAGGAAGGAGATTCCTGATGTCTTATAAAAAAAGATATACTTATATAGATATTGTGAAAATAGTCTCTATATTGTCTGTTATTACAATACATGTTTCTGCAATGTATTGGTACAAAACAGATATTTATAGTGCTAGATGGTGTGCTATGAATTTTTGGAATGCACTTAGTAGATTTTGTATTGGGACATTTGTTATGTGTACAGGAGTGTTGTTTTTAAATAGAGAGGAACTTACCTATAAAGAATTATTCAAAAAGTATCTTTTTAAACTTGGGGGAGTTTTTATTATATGGATGTTAATATATTCATTTATAAAAAATAATTATCAGATGATAGGGATTATTGAAAATATCAAACAAAAATTGCCAGAAGGACATTTATGGTTTTTAATAATGATAATTGGAATATATTTAATATTGCCAATTATTAGGATTTTCGTAAAGAATGCACAAAAGAAAGATTTAGAATATTTTTTATTATTAAGTTTTATAATACAATCAATAATTCCGTTTATAATTGTATTTAATCAATTTTCTTGGTTAGATATATATTATAAATTATTATATCCATCAGTGGTAACTGGTTATGTAGGAGTATTGGTTTTGGGATATTATTTAAATAATTATGAAATAAATAAAAAAAATAAAATTTTAATAATGATTTTAGGAATATTATCAATTTTGTTTACTATTTTTATGAATTTATATGAGGCAAGAATAACAGGTAAACCAACAACAAAATTTTTTAAAGAATATTATCCTAACATAATAATTATTAGTATGTTTGTTTTTGTACTTATAAAATGTATTGTGGAAAAAATAAAATTTAGTGATAAACAGAAAAATGTGATTACAGAAATATCTAATTCGGTATTTGGAATATATTTGATTCATTATTTAATAATAGAGCTAGTAGATATATTTGGAGTGAATGCATTAATGTTAAATACATATTTAGCAATTCCAATAACTACAATTATTGTATTTATTTTTTCACTATTTATAGTATTAATAATGAGAAAAATATCAATAATTAATAAATTTGTATAAAAGGTGAGTATAATATGAGTAAAACAGTTATAGAATTTAAAAATGTAACTAAAAGATATAAATTGTATAAAAATGATAAACAAAGATTATTAGGAGTATTTTTTAAAAACATTAAATATAGAGAAAAAAAAGCAGTAGATGATGTGTCATTTGAAATAAAAAAAGGAGAAGCTGTTGCATTATTTGGAAAAAATGGTGCTGGAAAATCAACTATATTGAAAATGATCACAGAAGTTGCATTTCCAACTAGTGGAAAAATAAAGGTAAATGGAAGAGTTAGCGCCTTACTTGAACTTACATCAGGATTTGATTTGGAATTTACAGGAAGAGAAAATATTTATTTAAAAGGACAAATATTAGGATTAACAAATAAAGAAATTAAGGGACTAGAAAAACAAATTGTTGAATTCGCAGATTTGGAAGAGTATATAGATCAACCAGTTAGAACATATTCTAGTGGTATGAAAGCAAGACTAGGTTTTTCTATAAATGTAAATATAGATCCAGATATATTAATTGTAGATGAAGCTTTAAGTGTTGGTGATGAAGAGTTTAGAAATAAGTGTGTTGAAAAAGTAAATGAAATTGTAAATAAAGAAGATGTAACATTATTATTTGTTACACATTCGACTTCTGTTGCAAAATCTTTTTGTAAAAGAGGAATTGTAATGAATAAAGGTAAAAAACAATTTGATGGTAATATAGATGAGGCAATTGAAAGATATGAAAAAATCTTAAAAAAAAGTAAATAGAAAATTTTCACATTGACATATAACAATCTTAAGAGTATACTATTTAAGTCAAAAAATACACAATATGTAATATAAAGGGGATAAAAAAAGAAAGTAGGGATTAAAAATTGAAACAAAATAATGGTAAACATGGTACTGAAAATTCAAAATTAAAAACTAATGTAAAGAAAAAAAAGAATGATAAAAAAGGTGGAAGCAAGAAGATTGCTATAGCAGTTGTAGTTATAATTGTTATTATATTAGGAATAATTGCAGGATTCATTTATAATAAAGTTAGCAAGGTTAACTTTGTTAAAATAGACGAAGGAAATTTAGCAATAGAAAATAAAACAGGTTATAGAAATATTGCTTTACTTGGTGTTGATACAAGAGATATGAATTCATTAGATGGATCAAGAAGTGATGCGATAATAATTGTAAGTATAAATGAACAATCAAAAGATGTTAATTTAATATCTGTATACAGGGATTCATATATTGATGTTCAAGGTCATGGTCTAACTAAGGTTACACATGCATACGCTTATGGTGGACCAGAGCTTGCATTAAATACATTAAATAGAAATTTAGATTTAGATATATCTGAATTTGTAACAGTTAATTTTGAAATAGTTGCAGATGTTGTAGATTTGGTTGGCGGAATTGATATTGATATTGATAAAAGCGAACTTTCTCAAATGAATAAATATATAGAAGATACTTCAAAAAATGTTGGAAGAAAAGCTAACAAAATTACAAGTGCAGGAAAACAACATTTAGATGGTATACAAGCTGTAACATATGCTAGAATAAGAAAAACAGCTGGTGGAGATTATAAAAGAACAGAAAGAATGAGAACAGTTTTAACAGAAGTATTTGAAAAAGCTAAAAAAATGGATGTTGGAAAATTAAATGAATTAGCAAATAAAGTTTTACCACAAGTTCAAACAAATATTGGATTATCTGAAGTTGTTTCATTAATCCCAACAATATCATCTATAAATATTTCTGATAGTATAGGTTGGCCATATGAAGTTAAAGGTATAACTTTAGATAGATGGTATGGTGTACCTACAACTTTAGAAGCAAATGTTGTTAAATTACATAGAGAATTATTTGGGCAAAAAGATTATACAGCAAGTGATACTGTTAAAACAATTAGCCAAAGTATAATTAATAAAACAGGTTATAAAACAACATCACTAGATATTACAAATGATAATTCAAACACAAACAATACAACTAATACTACAACAAAAAACACAACAAAAACTAATACATCAAAAAAATAAAAAATAAAAAGATTACTTTAAAATAAAAAAGTAATCTTTTTTATTTTAAAAGTTATTAATGTTAGATTTTGTTCTATTCTTTCAAGGTTGTCAATGGGTATGTAACTTTTTTACAACCTAAAAATATAACAGAGATTATAAGAATATAAAAAACCGTCTTTTACCTCAAAATTCATTGACAAAATGCGGTTTTGAATATACAATTACTATATGAAAAATTGGGAGTGGAATGTATGAAAGACGATATACAAGTAGATGTTTTATTAGCTACATATAATGGCGAAAAATATTTAAAATGTCAATTAGATAGTATATTAAATCAAACACATAAAAATATACGTTTACTAATAAATGATGATTGCTCAACAGATAATACTAGAGTAATCTTAAAAGAATACGAAGAAAAAGATGATAGAATAAAAGTAAAATATAATGAAAAAAATTTAGGTTATGTAAAAAACTTTGAGGATTTATTAAAAAGAGTAGAAAATAAATATTTTGCATTATCAGACCAAGATGATTTCTGGAAAGAAGAAAAAATAGAAAAGTCATTAAATAAATTATTAGAAGAAGATGCAGATTTAGTATTTACAGATCTAGAGCCAGTAGATGAAAAATTAAATACAATTACTCCGTCAATGGTTAGATTTATGCAAATGGACAAAAATATAAAAAAACATCAAGATTATAAATTAGTGTTCTTAAGAAATTGTGTAACTGGTTGTACAATTTTATCTAAGAAAGAATTAATTAATAAATACATACCAATTCCTACAAAGAAACCTATGGTACATGATTGGTGGATGGCATTAATAATTTCACAAATAGGAAAAATTACTTTTTTAGATGAACCAACAATAAAGTACAGACAACATGGGAATAATCAATTAGGTATATATGGTATGAAAAATTATATTCAAGATTTTGATGAATATAGAGAAAAATATATACAATTAAAACTTGATCAATTTAATTTATATGTAGCAAATGAACAATTTTTTAAGAATAAAGAACTTATAATGTTATCAAAAAAAGCTATAAAATATTTAGAAGATATAAGAACAAAAAAGTATTTTAATTTTAAAAATATTAAGACTTTTTTTGAATTATACAACATGGAATTTTTCTCTATGAGATTAAAAACATATTTAATGTTAAATTTACCTATATGGGGAAGATTGCTATTTAATTTGCGAGCTGTTATTTGTAAAATAAAAAAATAACTTGGAGGAATAAATATAAAATGGAAGAAAAAGAAGAATTAGTAGATATACTTTTAACAACATATAATAGTAATCAAAAATTCTTAAGAAAACAATTAAATAGTATATTAGATCAAACACATAAAAATATTAAACTTATAATTAGTGATGATAAATCAACAAATTCTAGAGTATTAAAAACATTAGAAGAATACGAAAAAAAAGATAATAGAGTTATAGTTTATGCTCAACCTAAAAACTTAGGGTATAATAAAAATTTTGAATTTTTATTAAAACAATCAAAAGCAGATTATATAATGTTTTGTGATCATGATGATATATGGCATAAAGATAAAGTTGAGAAATCTTTAAATAAATTAAAAGAAGAGGGAGTTAGTTTAATATATGCTAATTCTACTCAAATAGATGAAAATGATAAATTGTTAAAAAAAGATTATTTTAAATATAAATGTATGCCTTTAATAAAAGGAAAGAATAATCATTTGGCAATTTCAAGATATGCAGGACTTGGTTGTTCACAAATTTTTACTAAAGAAGTAAAAGAAAAGATTATACCATTTAAAAAAAGTGTTATGGCACATGATTGGCTTGCAGGGTTTGTTGCAAGTGAATTAAATGGTATTGATTACATAGACGATCCTTTATTTGATTATAGATTACACACAAATAATGTATTTGGAGGAAGAAGCTTATCACAAAATCTAAATAGATGGAAAGAAAGTAAAGGAAAAAGTTATGAATCTTTTTTAGAGTATAGAAATAACGTTATAGATTCTGCTTATTTAAATGGTACCAAAATGTGTTTGGATTATTGTGAAAATGAAAAAGATAAAGAATTTATTGAGAAGATTATAAAATATTATGAAAATTTAAAAAAATCAAAATATATTAATTTTCACTTGATTAAATATTTTAGATTTTTGGGAGGAAAAAATCTTTTTAAAAAAATGATAAAAGAAATAGCAATATTTCATTTGCCAATATTATCTTGTATTATGTTTAAAAAGATATAAAGAAAGGACAAAAAATGGAATTTATTAAATCAGTATTCAAAAATAAAAAATTAATATTGCAATTAGGAAAAAATGATTTTAGAAATAGATTTGCTAGTACAAGCTTAGGATCATTATGGGGATATGTACAACCATTTATATATATGTTTACATATGTAATAGTATTTCAATATATTTTAAAAACAGGAAGTGCAGGTAATGATCCATATCTAGTTTGGTTTTTACCAGGTATGGCAATGTGGATGTGTGTAAATGATTCTATAATGAGTGCAAGTAGTTCAATAAGAAATTATAGTTACTTAGTAAAAAAAGTAGTTTTTCCAGTTGATATTATACCTGTAATTTCAATTGTTGCAACAGCATTTATATCATTATTTTTATTTGCAATAGTTATAGTTGTATGTTGTGCATTTCGTTATGTTCCAAACTTTTTAATGATATTATATATATTAATTAGTGCATATGCATTTATAATATCAATAACAAGATTTACATCTGCACTTTCAACATTAGTACCTGATTTTTCACAATTACTAGGTGTTATAATGCAGTTATGTTTTTGGTTTACACCAATTGTATGGAATTTAAGTATGTTAAATGGACATCAAAAATTACTTACATTATTTAAGTGCATGCCATTTACATATTTAGTAACTGGATTTAGAGATGCATTTATAGAAGGAAATATAGTATTAGAACAACATGGATTTTATACAATTGTATTTTGGTTAATAACAATTGTTATGTTTGTATGGGGAAATTATATATTTAAGAAAAATAAAAAAGATTTCGCAGATGTGTTGTAAACAATTATGAACATTTTATAATATTTTTATATTTTTACTGCGAAAATATGAAAATATTAATTAAGAAATGAGGAAAAAATAATGGATAAAACTGATAATGATACAGTAATAAAAATAGAAAATTTAACAAAAGAATATAAAATGTTTGCCAGAAAAAAAGATAGATTTTTAGAAACTATAATTCCTGGATATACAAAACATGGAGTTTTTAAAGCTTTAGATAACTTTTCTTTAGAAATAAAAAAAGGAGAAGTATTAGGAATACTTGGAAAAAATGGTGCTGGTAAATCAACTTTATTAAAAATAATAACAGGTGTTGTAACACAAACTAGTGGAAATATAGAAGTAAATGGAAAAATAAGTTCACTTTTAGAGTTAGGTGCAGCATTTAATCCAGATCTTACAGGACTTCAAAATATATATCAACATGGTCAAGTAATGGGATTAACTAAAGAACAAATTGAAGAAAAAAAACAAGATATAATAGATTTTGCAGACATAGGAGATCACTTATATCAACCAGTTAAAACTTATTCTTCTGGTATGTTTGCACGTTTAGCATTTGCTTGTGCTATAAATGTTGAACCAGATATTTTAATTGTAGATGAAGTTTTATCTGTTGGAGATATGGCATTTCAATTAAAATGTTTTAAAAAATTCGAACAATTTAAAGAAAAAAATAAAACAATAATTTTTGTAAGTCACAGCATTAATGATATCTTAAATAATTGCAACAGAACAATAATATTAGACTCTGGTAAAAAAATATTTGACGGTGGGGTAAAAGAAGGAGTAGACAATTATAAGAGATTAATAACAGGAATGTTAAGTGACAAAAACAATGAATTTAGCAAAAAGAAAGAAAAAGAAAAATTAAAAGATGAAAAAGTTGCAGTTAGTATTGATGATGAAAATACTGAATGGAAAAAATATTTTACAGTAAATCCTGATATGTTAACATATGGTAATAAAGAAGCTGAAATAATAGATTTTGGTATGTTTAATTCAAAAGGAGAACCTGTAACATTATTAGATAGTCAAGAAGAAATAACAGTAAAAGTAAAAGCGATATTTTATAAAGATATAGAATGTCCAACATTTTCAATGACAATTAAAAACTTTAATGGAAAAGAAATGTGTGGAACAAATACAAGTTTTAGAAATGTATATACAGGACTTTGCAAAAAAGATGAAACTTATATATGTGAATTTAAACAAAAATTCAAATTAGCTCCAGGAAAATATACAATCTCTTTAAGTTGTAGTAGATATGATGCAAATGGAGAAATAGTTGTTATAAATAGAAATTATGATGCTTTGATATTTGAAACAATGTCAACAACACCAATAGTTGGGTGCTTTGATATAGATACAATAATAGATTTTAAAAAAGCAAATTAGGAGAAAAAATATGCAAGAAATTCATTTATTTATATTATGGGAAAATGCATTGGACCAAAAACAAGAAATTTTAAAAGATATGCAAGAAAGTTTTGATATTCTTGGTATGTATAATATAACATGGAGTAAAGAAAAATTTTCTGAAAACTTATCAAGATTTTATGGAACAAATTTACCCAAAGGTTGCGGAAAAGAAGAACATTGTGGAAATGGAACATTTTTACTTGTTGTAGTTAGATGTAATAATTCTAAATATGAAGATAGAGATACATCAAAAGGAATTCAAAGAGTAAATACATCTATGTTTGATAAAAAAACATATTATAGAGAATTAACAGGTGGAGGACATAGAGTACATGCAACAAATTCAGAAATAGAAACAAACCATGATTTAACATTATTACTTGGTAAATCAATAAAAGATTTTGTTAAAGAAAATAATTCTTGGGATGGTAATGAAATAAATTTACAAAAAGATTTATTTGGGGCTAATGGATGGAGTGATGCAAAAGAAATGTTTTATGCATTAAACAATTGCATAAATTATGCATTACTTAGAAATTATGAAACATTACCAGAAGAAATATATGTAAATGAACACAATGATATAGATATAATATGTGATTCGTTTGAAAATGCAGCATATGTATTAAATGCAAAAAAAGTTTTTAATGAAGAATATAGAGTTCATTATAAAGCAATGGTTGGACAAGGTTTTGCAAACTTTGATTTAAGATACATTGGAGATGACTATTATTTTAAACAATTAGAAGAAGATTTATTAAAAACAAAAATATATAATGAAAAAGGTTTTTATACAATATCTAATGATTATTATTTTTACACATTGTTATATCATGCGTTATTGCATAAGCCAAGTTTTTCAGAAGATTATAAAAATAGATTATCAAAAATGAATAAAGAGTTTGGAAATTTGGAAAATGAACGACAATATTTAGAAATGTTGCAAAAATGGTTAATACAAAATGAATACATTGTAACAAAACCAATAGATAAATCAGTTCAGTTTAATAAGGAAAATGCAAAAAGATTATCACCATTAGTATATAAAGACAATTCTAGTATGGAAGAAGCAATAATACAAAATGAAGAATTAAAAAATGAGAACAAAAGATTAAGAGAAGAATTAGTAAGTGTTTATAATTCTAAAAGTTGGAGAATAACAGAAGTTTTAAGAAAGATATCAAAAAAGATAAAAAATGGGGATTGATTTGTATGAAATTAAATTTAGATTTTTATAAAAATGAAATAAAATATAATGAATTATCTAGAGAAGAATTTTTAATAAATAATTACATAGGAAATTATAAAGAAGATGAATATGGAAAAATTATAGAAAGAGATAATAGTATAGAAAGTTTATATACATTATCAGATATGAGAAAAAATATAATCAATTGGTATCCATTTGAAAAAGATTGTACAATCTTAGAAATTGGTGCAAATTTAGGGCAAATAACAGGAGAACTTTGCAAAAATGCATCAAAAGTAGTTTCGGTTGAATTTTCTAAGTTAAGGGGACAAGCAATTGCTAAAAGACATAGTGACAAAAAGAATTTAGAGGTTATAGTTGGAAATCTAAAAGATATTAAGTTTGAAGAAAAGTTTGATTATATAACTTTAATTGGAATTTTAGAATATGCGCCAATTATATATCAAACAGAAAATCCATATGAAGATTTATTAAAATTCTTGAGTACATTACTTAAAGATAATGGAAAGATGTTAATTGCAACAAATAATAAATTTGGTATGAGAAATTGGGCTGTTATAGATTCAAATGATAGAAACTTAGAGTATGATGCTATAATTTCTAAAATGGATAGTAAAAAGAGTCAGTATCTTTCTAAAAAGATGATTGATAAATTAATACAAAAAGTAAATTTAGGACAAGCAAAATATTATTATCCACTTCCAGATTATGAATATGCAAATGTAATTTTTACAGATAAGTTTTTACCAAATAAAAATAATATTCATAGAAATATGACATTTTTTAAAGACAGTTATATAGTAAATTTTCATGAGAATAATGCCTATTTACAAATAATTGAAGAAGATGAAAATTTATTTAAATTTTTTGCAAATTCATATTTTATAGAAGTTGGTAAAAACTTTAAAGAAAACAATATAAAATATGTATCTTTCTGGAACAATAGAAAGCCTGAATATAAATTAAAAACCATAATGGAAGAAGATAAAGTTTATAAATATCCAGAAAATGAACTTGCAAAATCTCATATCGAGAAAATAAAAAACAATATAGATGTTTTAAATAAAGCAAACATTAAAGTTTTAGATCAATATGATGAAGAAAAAATTATAAGCAATATTATAACAGAAGCTAAGCCATATGATGAATATGTTTTAGAAGAGGGGAATAAAAACGGGATAGATGGAATTATTAAAGCAATTAATAATTTTAAAGGAAAAATATTAGATAAATTAGAAATAACCAATAATGTTAATAATGTATTTGATAATTATGGTATTTTTTATAAAAAAGAAGAAATAAAAGATTTAACTTTTGTAAAAAATGGTCTATGGGATTTAAACTTTCAAAATTGTTTTATAAAAGACAATGAATTATTCATATATGATCAAGAATGGGAAGATGATAAAATACCATTAGAATTTATTATATATAGAGGAATAGAAATTTTTACACAATTAAGAAATATTATAAATACAAATGAATTATATGAAAAATTAGGTTTACAAAAATATAAATCATTATTTGACAGATTAGAAGAAAAAATAGATGGTAAAATATATGATAATTCAATACGTCTCGCAAATCATAGACCCATGAAAAATGTAAGAGGATTTATTGTTGAAAATAGTGATTTAAAAACCAAAAATATATTTTTAAGTAGTGAACTTCAGAAATTAGAAAAAGTAAATAATATAACAGAAGAAGAAATTAGTAAAATGAGAAAACAAATCGAAAATCAACAAAATACAATAAATGAAATTGAAAATTCAAAGGGATGGAAGTTAACATTAAAAATAAGAAAAGTGGTTTCTTGTTTTAAAAGAAAAGAGGAAAAATAATTATGAATGAAAAAAAGAGAATTAGAGATATATTATTTCCAGAGGGAAGAAAATTAAGAAATTTTTTAAGATTATTAAATAAAATAATTAAAAATTTGAATGCTCAGAATATTAAAAAATTTTTAAAATTGGCAAAACAAAAAGGAGTTATAAAAGCCTTAAAAGACACTAAAAATATATTATCAGGAAGAGTTGAAGTAGATAGAAAAACAACTTATCAAAAATGGATAGAAGAAAATGAACCAACAGAAGCAGAATTGGAAGAACAGAGAAATACTAAATTTAAAGTAAATCCAAAAATAAGTATATTAGTGCCACTGTTTAATACTCCAGTAAATTTCTTTGATGAATTAGTTCAATCATTAATAGATCAAACATATAAAAATTGGGAACTTTGTTTGGCAGATGGAAGTGAAACTCAAAATCCAGAATTAATGAAAATAGTGGAAAAAGATTCAAGAATAAAATACAAATTTATGAATGAAAACAAAAATATTGCGGGAAATACAAACGAATGCCTAACATTAGCAACAGGAGATTTTATAGCATTACTTGATCATGATGATTTACTTCCAATATTTTCTTTGTATGAAATAGTGAAGGCTATTAACGAAAATCCAGGTGTTGAATTTATATATACAGATGAAGATAAAATAATGAGAGTAAAAGAAAATAGAGTAGACCCATATTTTAAACCGGATTTTTCACCAGATACTTTAAGAGCAAATAATTATATAACACATTTTAGTATTTTTAGAAAAGATATAATGGACAAACTTGGAGGGGAAAGAAGCAAATATGATGGAGCACAAGATTATGATTTGATTCTTAGAATGTCAGAAATTGCAAAAAATATTGTTCATATTCCCAAAATATTGTATCATTGGAGAATACATCCAAATTCAACAGCAGAAATGCCAGATGCAAAACCATATGCTTATGAAGCGGGAAGAAAAGCAGTAGAAGATCATATTGAAAGAATAGGATTAAAAGGAACAGTTGATTTTGGAGAAACACCTGGAGTATATCAAGTGCAATATGATGTTATAGGAAATCCAAAAGTTTGTATATTAATTCCTAATAAAGATGCTGTTGAAACATTAAAAACTTGTATAAATTCATTATTAAAATATACTACATATAGTAATTATGAAATAGTTGTAATAGAAAATAATAGTACAGAAAAAGAAACATTTGAATATTACGAAGAAATAAAGAAAAATCCTAAAGTTAAAGTAGTGTATTATCCAATAAAACAATTTAATTATTCTGGAATAATTAATTATGGAGTTAAGAATTGTGATGGTGAATATGTTTGTCAATTAAACAATGATACAGAATTAATCACTCCTAATTGGATAGAAAAAATGTTAGGTTTTGCTCAACAAAATGACATTGGAGCAGTAGGGGCAAGATTATATTATCCAGATGGTTCAATTCAACATGCTGGAATTGTTGTAGGGATTTGTGGATTAGCTGCAAATATGTTAACTGGACTTCCAAAAGGAAATCATGGATATTTTGCTAAAGAAGGCTTAATTCAAGATATGAGTGCTGTTACAGGAGCTTGTCTATTTAGTAGAAGAGATATATATGAAAAAGTTGGATATATGGATGAAGAAAATTTTGTAGTAGCATTTAATGATGTTGATTTTTGCTTAAAAATAGGACAACTTGGAAAACATATAGTGTATAATCCTTTTGTTGAATTTTGGCATTATGAATCAAAAACAAGAGGATATGAAGATACACCAGCTAAGAAAGAGAGATTTGAAAGAGAAAGTAATAACTTTAAAAATAAATGGAAAGATTTTATTGCAAAAGGTGATCCATATTATAATATTAATTTAAGAGATGATACAGCACAATATGAAATAAAAAATTATAAAGTAACAAAATAAAAGATGTAAAAAGAAAGGAAAAAACAAAAAATGGATAAAATATCAGTTATAGTATCTTGTTACAATGAAGAAAAAGCATTACCATTATTTTATGAAGAAATGGAAAAAGTAAGAACAAAGGATTTTGAAGGAATTGATTTTGAATATATTTTTGTAGATGATGGCTCAAAAGATAATACATTAAAAGAAATTAAAGAATTAAAAGATAAGGATGATAAAGTAAGATTTATTTCTTTTTCTAGAAATTTCGGTAAAGAAGCAGCCATGTTTGCAGGAATAGAAGCATGTACAGGAGATTATGTTACATTGATGGATGCAGATCTACAAGATCCACCTGCACTCCTTAGAAAAATGTATGACACTATAAAAAATGATGGATATGATTGTGTTGGTACAAGGCGTGTTACAAGAAAAGGAGAACCACCAATAAGAAGTTTCTTTGCAAGAATGTTTTATAAAATAATAAATAAAATGTCAGACATAGAAATGGTAGATGGAGCAAGAGATTATAGACTAATGACAAGGCAAGTAATAGAAGCTATAAAATCACTAAAAGAATATAATAGATATTCTAAAGGGTTATGGAGTTTTGTAGGATTCAAAACAAAATGGCTTGAATATGAAAATGTTGAAAGAGTTGCAGGAGAAACCAAATGGTCTTTTTGGAAATTGTTTAAATATGCATTAGAGGGAATAACAGCATTTTCAACAACACCACTTATAATATCATCAATTGTAGGAGTATTGTTTTGTTTGATTGCATTTATCATGATTTTAGTTATTGTTATAAGAACATTAGCTTTTGGAGATCCTACAAATGGTTGGCCATCAATGGTGTGTATAATCTTTTTTGTAAGTGGTATCCAATTATTTTCTTTAGGGATAATAGGACAATATTTATCAAAGACATATTTAGAGGTTAAAGATAGACCTATTTATATAGTAAAAGAGACAGAAAAGGATTTTATTAATAAATAAGGGGGATTACATATGAAAATTAATAAAATAATTAAATTTATTTTAATAATGCTAGTAAGTTTTTGCATAATTCAATTTTTACCAAATAATAGAGTTGAGGCTGCCTCAAAACCTAATCTAAAAGTGACCTATAGTTACGATTCTAAAAAAGATGTAGTAACTGTAAAAGTAAAATCAAATATAAAATTGAAAAAAAATAAACCAAGTTGGACTTTAAGTAAGAATAAAAAAACGTATTCAAAAAAATTCTATGTAAACGAAACATATTCAACTAAATTTACAGCTCAAAATGGAAAAAGCAAAACAATAAAAATAAAAGTGAAAAAAATAAAAGGACCTAAAGTTACAGTTAGTTATAAATATGATAAAAATACAAATAAAGTAAAAGTTACAGTGAAGTCTAATAAAGAAATGAAAAAAAATAGTGTTAATAATAAGTGGATTTTAAGTAAAAACAAGAAAACTTTTACAAGAGATTTTTCTGTAAATACCAAATTTAATATAACAATAAAAGATAAGTATGGGAACAAAACTAAAAAAGGAATTAATGTTAAGGGAATAGATAAAAAGGGTCCACAAATGACTATAAAATATTTATATAATTCTACAAATAATACAGTTACAGTTATTGCAGTAGCTAATGAAGAATTAAAAAATACAAAGCCTAGTTGGACTTTAAGTACAGATAAAAAAGTGTATACAAAAATATATGCAAAAAATGAAAAACAATATACAACAGAATTTCAAGATAAATATGGAAATAAAACACAAACTAATATACAAATAACACAAATAGATGATATAGCTCCACAAGTGTCTATTTCAACAAAATATAATTCAGATAAAAGATCTGCTGTTGTAAAGATATCATCTAATGAAGAATTGTATAATACAGATCCAACATGGAATATAAGTGGCGATAGAAAAACTTGTGAAATAACATATAAAAAAAATAATACATATAATCTTGTATTGCAAGATAAATGGGGAAACAAGACAAATAAAACTGTAAAAATATCAGGATTAATTGCAGTAGGAATAGATGTATCACAACATAATAATAGAATAAATTGGGTAGAAGTAAAAAATGATGGGATTGATTTTGCTATGCTACGTTTAGGTTGGATTGGAAATAAAGAAAATCATACTTTAGATACATTTTTTAAAGAAAACTATGATTCTTGTAAAAAATTAAATATACATATTGGAATTTATGTTTATTCTTATGTGGAAAATGAAGAAGCAGCTAAAAATGCTGCTAAATGGACTGTAGAACAATTAAAAGATAAAAAAATAACATATCCTATTTATATAGACATTGAAGATGATCAAATTGAAAAATTAGATGTTCAAACTTTGACAAATATAACTAAAACATATTTGGAAGAACTAAAAACAGCAGGTTATAGTAAAGTGGGAATATATGCGAATAAAAACTGGCTTATAAATAAACTAGATATGTCTCAATTAGAGAAGTATGAAATATGGTTAGCACATTATACATCACAAACAGATTATTCAGGAAAGTATGATATGTGGCAATATACAAGTTCTGGTGATGTAAATGGAATACAAGGTAGAGTTGATATGGATTATAGTTATAAAACATATTAGAGTAGAAAAAGACTATACAATAAAAATGAATGTATAGTCTTTTTTTGTGGAAATAATATCCTTTGACTGGCTTGAAATTGTCATGTTACAATAATATTGGGTGATATTATGTTAAATAAAAGAAAGTATATTATTTTAATATTTTTAACATTTATATTTCTATTGCAAATAATATTTCCTAATAAAGTAAAAGCAAATGATAATATTACATTAACATATATATATAATAATGTAGAAAATAGTGTAACAGTAAAAGCTACATCTGAAATAGGTTTTAAAAATACAAAACCAACGTGGGAACTAGGAAAAAATAAAAAGGTATATATAAAGAAATATAATAAAAATGAAAGATATGATACAACGTTTTTATTAATAAATGGGACAAGAAAATTAGTTAATATTAATGTTAACCAAATTGATGATAAAGGACCTCAAATTATTACCAAATACATTTATGATAATCTTACAGATACAGTAACTGTAAATATGATTTCAAATGAAATAATGGCAGATACGAAGCCAACATGGAAATTAAGTGATGATAAACTTGTATATACTAAAAGATACAATAAAAATCAAAATTATATAACAGAAGTAAAAGATGTGTATGGAAATATAAGTAAAGTAAATATAGATGTTACTCAAATAAATGGACCAAATATAGAAATGGAATATGTATATAATAAACAAAATAATACAGTAACTGCAAAAATGAAATCAAATAAAATATTAGCTAATACAAAACCAACGTGGAAATTAAGTGATGATAGATTGATATATACAAAAACATTTAATAAAAACGAAATGTATTATACACCTGTGCAAGATACTTTTGGAAATAGTAAAATGGCAAAAATAGAAATAACTCAAATAGATGATAAAGGACCTGAAATAGAAGTTATATATACATATAATGAAAAAAGTGGAATTGTTACTGTTGATATGAAATCAAATGAAATAATAGCAGATACAAAGCCAACGTGGAAATTAAGTGATGATAAATTAACATATACAAAAAGTTTTAATGAAAATCAAAATTATATAACAGAAGTAAAAGATATATATGGAAATATTACAAAGGTGAAAATCTCTATAACACAAATAACAAAGAAAGTTTTTAATGGAATTGATGTATCTGTATATCAAGGAACAATAGATTGGACAAAAGTTAGTGAATCTGGAATTGATTTTGCTATGATAAGAGCCGGATATAGAGGATATGGTGATAAAGGAAGTTTAGTAGAGGATACAATGTTTGCCAAAAATGCATTAGGAGCGAAAATAAATAAAATAGATATAGGAGTGTATTTTTATTCTCAAGCAATAAATATAGAAGAGGCAAAAGAAGAAGCAAAATTTGTAGTAAGTTTAATTAAAAAATATGGAATAGATGTAAAATATCCTATAGCAATAGATACAGAATTATCTCCAATGGGGACAGGAAGAGCAGACAATATTTCAAAAGAAAAGAGAACAGAAGTAGTAAAGGCTTTTTGTGAAACTATTAAACAATTAGGTTATAAACCAATGATTTATGCTAATAAATATTGGCTATATGATAATTTAAATGTACAACAAATAAGTCAATATGACATTTGGCTTGCACATTATATAGAAAGTACAGATTACAAGTATCAATATATGATGTGGCAATACACGAATACAGGAAAAGTTGATGGTATAACTGGAAATGTAGATAAAAATTATTGTTATAAAAAATATAATTAGAGTTATAACTAACTCTAATTATATTTTTTATAAACACTTGTAATTTTTTATAATAATTTATATAATTACAAAAAATGATAAGGTGGATTTTTATGAAAGATATAATTATACAAAATATAGAAGATATAAAATTAGTTTTAGTATTTTTTATAGTATTTTTTGTTATATTTTTGTTATATTTATTAAAAAGGGAATGGTTCGAAAAAATATATAAACATAGATTTTGTGTTGCTTTAGTGGTATTTGTTTTATGTGTTGTATTTGAAATAAGCGGATCATCAATTGGAATATGGAATATATATTTAAATAATGGAGAAAAAGAAGATGGAGTAATAGTAGGAGAGTCTAAAACGATTAGATCTGACGAATGGGCAGTAAACACTCCGATGGCTTATTCACAAAAATTTAATGATTTTGGATATTTTAGTGATGTAATAAGAGGAACTGCCACAGATGTTTTTATAGTATATGGACAACCTGTAAAGGACATAGGAATTATATATAGAGCATTTCAAATAGGATATTTGTTATTTGGAACGTCAAAAGGTCAAGCTATATTTTGGTGTGGAAGGTTTATTGCTTTATTTTTAATAACATTTGAATTTATGTTATTAATTACAAAAAGAAAAAGAGGAATATCTTTTATTGGAACTATTTTAGTTTCGTTTGCACCTGTTATTGGTTGGTGGTTTGCAATAAATGGACTTGTAGAAATGATAATTGCAGGTCAACTTGCAATTATATTGTTAGATAAGTACATGTTGAGTCAGCAATATAAAAAAAGGTTGTTATATTTATTTGGAATGGTAATATCAGCAGGAACATATTTACTTACTTTTTATCCTTCATGGCAAATACCATTTATATATGTTTTTGCAGGTCTAGCATTATGGGTATTAATAAAAAATTGGAAGAACTGTAAAATTAATAAAAAAGATATATTTACAATAATTACTTTTGTAGTATTATTTTTAATTTCAATTATATATATTTTTACAAAATCATTAGATACAATAAAGAGTGTTTTAAATACGGTATATCCAGGAAGTAGAGTTGTAACTGGTGGAGGGGAGATATGTAAATATTTTTCATATGCTATAAATCCTTTTTTCTGGGAAAAGGATGTAATACAAAAGGTTGTTAATGGAAAAATTATTGCAAGTAATGTATGCGAAGAAGCGGTATTTTTTGATTTATTTCCTATAGGATTCATAACTTCTTTTATAATACTATTTAAACAGAAATATAAAGATAAATTATTAATAATATCTATAATTGTTTCAATAATACTTGGAACATGGTGTATTTTTGGATTCCCAGAAATTTTGGCAAAAATTACATTACTTAGTAATTCACAAGCATCAAGATCTATAATAGCTGTAGGCTTTTTAAATATAGTAATTTTAATAAGAAGCTTAGCATTAATAGAAAAACCTGTTAAAAGAATAATTAGTGGTGTTTTATCAATATTAATTGCTGGAATAATTGTTTTTATTAACAAAATAGTTTATTTAGATTATATTGGAGATATAATAACATTATCAACATTAGTATGTTTAAGTATTATTTTTTATTTAATATTAAGATATAATTTCAAATATAATAAATATATTTTAACATTTATTTTATTAATAATAGTGTTATTTTCTGGAGCAACTGTTAATCCAATAAGAAAAGGAGTAGGAGAAGTATATGATTCTGAATTAATTAATAGGATACAAGAAATTTCACAAAATGATAACAGATTGTGGATTGTGGAAGGAAATGGGCTTCCATATAACAATATACCAATAATGGCAGGAGCAAAAACTATAAATTCCACAAATGTATATCCTATTTTAGATAGATGGAAAATCTTTGATAAAAACGGTGAAAATGAAAAAATCTACAATAGATATGCACATATAACAATAAATTTAACAAATGAAAACAAAATAGAGTTTAAACTTACTTCTCCAGATGCTTTTACTGTAAATTTAAATATTGACGAATTATCAAAGCTTGATGTAAAATATATCTTGGCACTAAGAGATTTAAGTGGTTATTCAAATGATAAAAAAGATTTGAAAAAAATCTATGAATATAATAATTATGAAATATATGAAATAAAGGAGAAATAGTATGAAAAAAATTGCTGTATTAATACCATGTTATAACGAAGAGCTTACAGTAGAAAAAGTTATAAAAGATTTTAAAAGAGAGCTCCCAGAAGCGGATATATATGTTTATGATAATAATTCGAAAGATAAAACAGCAGAAATTGCAAAAAATGCAGGAGCAATTGTAAAACATGAATATAGACAAGGAAAAGGAAATGTTGTAAGAACAATGTTTATGGACATTGATGCTGACATATATGTTATGGTAGATGGGGATGACACTTATCCAGCAGAAGAAGTTCATAAGCTTATAAAACCAATTGAAGAAGAAAGAGCGGATATGGTTATAGGTGATAGACTAACAAATGGAACATATCAAAAAGAGAATAAAAGACATTTTCATGAATTTGGTAATAATTTAGTTAGAAAATCTATAAATGTATTATTTAATACAAAATTAAAAGATATAATGACAGGATATAGAGTATTTAATAAAAAATTTGTAAAAAATATGCCTGTATTAAGCCCAAAATTTGAAATAGAAACAGAAATGTCTTTGCACGCATTAGATAAAAAATTTATAATAGAAGAAATTCCAATTGTATATAGAGATAGACCAGAAGGAAGTACATCTAAGTTAAATACAATAGGTGATGGAATAAAAGTTGTAAAAACAATAGTAAAAATGTTTAAAGATTATAAACCACTAAAATTTTTTGGAGTAATTGCAGGAATATTATTTATAATAGGACTAGCCTTTGGAATTCCAGTTATAGTAGAATTCTTTAAAACTAGATATATAACAAAAGTTCCAACAGCAGTTTTAGCTACAGGAATAATGATTTTATCAGTAATAATAGGACAATGTGGAGTTATATTAGACACAGTTGTTAAACATCATAGAGAATCTTATGAATTAAATTTATTAAGATATAAACAATTAGAAAAATAAAAAACATTGAAAGGAAAACAAAATGAAAAAAATAATTGAATTAATAAAAGCACTATGTATAAAATATAAAGAATTAATAATGTATGGGATAATGGGAGTGCTATCAACAATTGTAAATATCGCATCATTTACTATATTTGAGAAAGTATTTGGAATTCCAGCATTAATTAGTAATGTAATAGCTTGGATTATAACTGTAATCTTTGCATATATAACAAACAAATTATATGTATTTGAAAGTAAAAGCTTTAAAAGAGATGTATTAATAAAGGAAATTTTATCATTCACATCTGCAAGAATATTCTCATTATTATTAGAAGAAGCAATACTATATGTATTAATTGATTTAATGAATGTAAACTCAATAATAACAAAAATATTCTCAAACATAGTAGTTATAATAGTAAATTATATTTTGAGTAAATTAGTTATATTTAAAAAAGACAAAAAATAAAAGGAGGAAAAATAGATGAAACAAAAGAATAAAATTTTTGAAAGTGGAATTACATTAATAGCATTAGTTATAACAATAATAGTTTTGCTAATACTTGCAGGTGTTACAATAAATATGTTGACTGGTGAAAATGGTATATTAAAACAAGCAACAAATGCAAAAGATGTATCAGAAAAATCAGAATTTGAAGAACAAGTAAGATTATCAGTAATAGCTTCAAAAATGAATAATTCAGCAAGAATTAATTTGGATGAACTAGATACAGAATTAAAAAAAATAAGTGGAGTTACAGAGAAAAATATAAATAAACAAGGTGAAAACGGCAAATTACCATGGATAGTAACTAAAGGAAAAAATTCTGTAACAATACAACCAGAAGAAAACACAGATGAAAAAAATTCAAGTGAAGATAAAGGTGATGTAGAAGAGGGATGGGTGAATGAGCCTAAATTAATTACTGGAATGACACCAATTTATTGGGATGAGAATAACACTGAAATAATAGTGACAGAAAGTAATAAAGATAAATGGTATAATTATAAACAAAAAAGATGGGCCAATGCTAAAACAGAAGATGGGAGTTATTGGGTATGGATACCAAGATATGAATATTCTATAGATTCAAATACTAAAAAAATAAATATAAAATTTATAAAAACCACTCAAACAACAGTGGATGATAATTATACATATATTCATCCGGCATTTAGAAATGGAACTTTAACAAATTTTCAAAATGGTGAATGGGATGAAGAAATACCCGGATTTTGGGTAGCAAAATATTCAGCAGGTTTTCAGAGTTGTTCAACAGATATAAATGGAAATAATATAAATGAAACAGATACAATTAAGTATTCAACTTCTAAATATACAGGTTTTAGTAATTCTTGTAAAACAAATGCATTAGGGCAAAATCTGACAGAAGAAGGAAATGAAAAAATATCATATCCGGTATTTAAACCTTTAACTTATTCTTATAATAATATAAGTGTAGGAGATTGTTATACAATATCACAAGAAATTGACAGTGCAGTATCATTTTATGGTTTAAGTGGATATAATAATTCAAGTCATTTGATGAAAAATAGCGAATGGGGAGCGGTAGTATATTTAACACAGAGTAGTTATGGAAGAAATGGTACGGAAGTAACAATAAATAGTAGAAATTTAAGTGATTTAGATTCTAAATTAATATATACAGTAACTGGATATGCTGGAAATACAGCTTTGGGAACAGATGCAAGTAGTACGAGTGATATGAGTCGGAGTATTTGATTTAAATGGTGGAGTATGGGAAAGAATGGCAAGTTATGTATCAAATGGAAATCAAAATTTAGGCACATATGGATCATCATTTGTGAATACAATACCAAACCCAGAAGCTTATAAAACTTTAAGTAATAAATATATTACAGTTTATCCATATAATTCTTCTAGTGATACAATACTTGAAAATTGGAGAACTTATAGTAATTTGAAGTATGGATATGGTGATTCAATATTAGAAGTATCAAAAATTATAGAAGAAAAAACTGAAAATTGGAATGGAAAAATAATAAATTATGCATACTCAGAGTGGCCATTTTTTGCTTATGGTGGAATAGAAGATGATGACAATTCAAGTGCAGATATGTTTGGATTGGCATGTACTTATGGAGGTCCACATATTACTCGTGGATTTCGCGTATGTTTAACATTTGAAGAATAAAAAATAGTACCTATTTAAAAGGTACTATTTTTTTGTTTGATTAGCAACATCCTTTATTGCCACCACAACAACAGCATATTAATAATATAAGAATTATTATCCAGCAGCAGTCATCACCAAATCCAAAACCGCATCCGCATCCTCTGTTTTCAGGCATAAGAAAACCCCCTTTCCTAAAAAGTATTATTCTTTTCAATTAACAGCAAGAGTTATTGTTATTGCAACAACAACCTCTGTTGCCACAGCCACCACAGAAAAGAAGTAAGAAAAGAATAATGAACCAAAGAATTTCATCATTACAGCAACACATAAGTAAGTACCTCCTTGAAAAAATATTTAAGTTTAATCTTTTGTTTGTGTTCCTTTGTATGATATATAATATGAATTCTTAAAAATTTTGTTACAAATTTTAAATAATGTTGATAAATAAAAAATTGTATGTTAGAATTTCTTTATAAAAAGTATATTAAATAAAATTTTATTAGGGAGAAATAGATGTTAAAAAGAGAAAGTAGTGAAATTTTACATGATATTAAAGTAGAAATTCCTGAATTTGAAAAAGATGAGTTGTTAGAATATACAAAATGGGCTATTCCATCATTATATGAGTCATTAAGAGATAATGAAAAAATAGTTTTGAATTGTAATAATGAAGTGATAAATAAAATTAATTCTGAAAAAGAAAGTTACAGAGTAACGAAAAATATAGATAAAGTAACTGTTCAATATGCCGATTTATTTGATTATCTTAATATAAATAGTGAAAAGTATATAAAAGTTTATATTTCTTTATATTTTTATGATGATGTAAATAATAATATTGATAAAGATTGTGAAAAAGATAAATATTGGAATGATACATGGATTATTACATATAAGATAAATGGTGGAAAAACAAAAGACAATTGCAATTGTAGTAATTGTGGTTCAGTCATGAAATATAATCTTCAAAATAATATATTTGAATGTGAATATTGTGGAAATGTAATTCATATAAATTCAAATTTAAAATGGGAAATTGTTGACATTCAAGTAATAATGTAACAAAGATGATATATGTTGAAAAATTGTACAAATGCAAAATTGGAGGAAAAAAATGGGAAATATAGTTTTATTAGATGATTTAACAATAAATAAAATAGCAGCAGGAGAAGTTATAGAAAGACCTGCTTCTGTAATAAAAGAGATGATAGAAAACTCAATTGATGCAGGAGCGAAGAATATAACAGTAGAAATTAAAAATGGTGGAATATCATATATAAGAGTAACTGATGATGGAAAAGGAATTGCAAGTGATGATCTGGAAATTGCATTTGAAAGGCATGCAACAAGTAAAATTAGATGTGCGGATGATTTAGAAAATGTAAAATCTATGGGATTTAGAGGTGAAGCTTTAGCTAGTATTGCAGCTATAGCTAATGTTGAATTGGTATCAAAAACAAATAGCCAAGAGACAGGATATAAAATAACCGTAGAAGGTGGAAAAGTATTAAACAAAGAAGAAATTGGATGTCCTACAGGAACTACAATTACGGTGAAAAATTTATTTTTTAATACGCCAGTAAGATATAAATTCTTAAAAAAAGATTATACAGAATCAGGATATATAGAAGATGCAATTACAAGAATTGCTTTAGTTAATCCTAATATATCATTTAAATTAATAAATACTGGAAAGACAGTAATTCAAACAAATGGTAACGGAGATTTAAAAACAGTTGTATATAGTATATATGGAAAAGACGTTGCAGATGGAATATTAAATGTTAACTATAATTATGAAGATATTAATATTGTGGGAGTAGTAGGAAAACCAGAAATAGCGAGATCTAATAGATCAAATCAATTATTTTTTGTAAATAAAAGATATATAAAAGATAAAACTCTATCTTCAGCAACAGAACAAGCTTTTAAAGGTATGCTTCCGATTGGAAAATTTGGTTTTGTAGTTTTAGATTTAGAAATGGATCCAAGTAAAGTAGATGTTAATGTACACCCAGCAAAATTAGAAGTAAGATTTGAAGATGAAAATAAAGTATTTAAAGCAATATATCACGCTATAAAAGATACATTACTAAAATCTGAATTGGTAGCAAATACAACTAAAGAAAGTGTAGTTGAAGATGTTACAAAGAGAATAGAAACAATTAATGATGAAAAAAAATTAGAAGAGAAAATTCAATTAAAAGAAAATAAAGATGAACCAAGCTTATTTAAAAGAATAGAAGAAATAAATAAAAAGAATGAAGAAAAAAGTGCATTAGTTAATATTCCAAAAGTAGATATACCAGAATCTACAGAAAATATATTAAATCAATTAAAACAATTACAAGAAAAATTAAAAAAAGAGACTGAAGAAAATAAGAAAAAAGAAAAAATTGAAATTGAAGAACATGAAAGACTAGAAGAAAAGGAAGAAAAAATAAAAGAAACAGAAGAAGAAAAAGAGAATGTAATTGTTGATGAAATAAAAGAAAAAAATGAAAATGGTGAGACAGAAAGAAAAGAAGAGACACCAAGTGAAATTGCTAAAAATGAAGAATTTAAAAAACTAAAAGAACAAATAGATATGCTAAGAAAAGCGGAAGAACAGGAAACAGAAAATTTTGATCAAATGTATGAAAAAACTTTTGGAAATAAACCAATAGGAATTATTCAAGAAGAAAAAGAAGCGGAAAAACAAATTGATGCCGAAGACATTTTTGAAAACACTGAAAATGTTTCTGTATTTGAAGATATTGAGGAATATAATAAACCAACATATAAATTTATAGGAATAGCATTTAAAACATATATTATTCTTGAGATGAATAAGGAGATGTATATATTAGATCAACATGCTGCTCATGAGAGAATTATGTATGAACAAATAAAGAAAAATTATTATAATAATTCTACAAAAGACTCACAGATGTTACTTTTACCAGATGTGATAACATTAACACATAAAGAGATGGATATTGCAAAGGAAAATATGGACATGTTTAGAAGGGCTGGATTTACTTTAGAAGAATTTGGAGAAAATACAATAAAATTATCAGGAGTTCCAAATATATGTGTTGATTTGAATACTAAAGAATTATTTTTAGAAACTCTTGATGAAATAAATACTGTTGCAAGAACTGCAAAACAAGAAAAAGAAGAAAAATTTATAGCAACAGTTGCATGTAAAGCAGCAGTTAAAGCTAATATGGCGTTAACAAAAGAAGAAGTGGATAGTTTAATGGATCAATTATTAAAATTACCTAATCCATTCACATGTCCGCATGGAAGACCAACAGCAATAAAAATGACGAAATATGATATCGAAAGAAAATTTGCAAGAAAATAGAGGTTAAAATGATAGTTATAATTTCAATAATTACAATAATATTATTTGCAGTTTTAATAGCTTGTACATGGCATGAATTAGGGGATGTCGAAAATAAAATAAAAATTATATATATAGTTTTGGGATTGTTAATTATAGCGTTTATAACATTAATAGTATTTAATATTTCATCATCAAATATTAATTATGAAAAATTAGAAATGAAAAATGATATAAAAAAGATGTTGGTATTAGTTTTTACACCAGTAAATGCATTGTTTTTAATGCCATCATTTGCAAAATTATTTGATAAAATAAAAAACAAGGAAATAAAAAGAGAAAAGTTAAAATTTGAAATATTAAAATTGTTAGTAATTTTTATAATAGTTATAATTATAGAATATAATTATTTGATAAATACACAATTAGGTATTATGGAAATATATAAAAAACAGAAATAGAGGTGTAATATGTCAAAACCTAAAGTTATAGTAATATGTGGACCAACAGCTTCTGGAAAAACAGCATTGTCAATAGAACTTGCTAAACAAATAGATGGTGAGATTATTTCTTGTGATTCTATGCAAATATACAAAGATATGAATATAGGAACAGCAAAACCAGATGAAGAAGAAAAACAAGGAATAAAACATTATTTAATGGATTTTGTTTCACCTGATGAAAGATATAGTGTAGCAGATTTTAAAAGAGATGCAACAAGGGCTATTAAAGAAATATTAAATAAAGGAAAAATGCCAATAATAGTTGGGGGAACAGGGCTTTATGTAGATAGCCTGATATATGGCATAGAATACAATGAAATAAATGTTGACGAAAAATATAGAAAACAATTAGAAGAAAGAATAAATAAAGAAGGATTTGAAATATTATATCAAGAAGCAAAAAAAATAGATCCAATAGCAATTGAAAAAATAAGTCATAATGATAAGAAAAGAATAATGAGAATATTAGAAATATATAAAGCAACTGGAAAGACAAAAACAGAACAAGAAAAAGAATCTAGAAAAAATGAAGTGGAATTTGATTACAAAGTATTTGCAATTAATATGGATAGAGAAAAGTTGTATGAAAGAATTAATAAAAGAGTAGACATTATGATTGATAAGGGGTTAATTGAAGAAGTAAAAAGTTTGAAAAGCAAATATAATAAATTTCCTACAGCAATGCAAGGGTTAGGTTATAAGGAAGTAGTGAAATATTTAGAAAAAGAGTATGACAGGGAAACGATGGTTGATATAATAAAACAAGAAACAAGAAGATATGCCAAAAGGCAATTAACATGGTTTAGAAAAAATAAACAAACAGTCTGGCTTGATGGATTAAATGATATGCAAAATAATATTGATATTATTTTGGAGGGTATAAATTGAAAGAAAATAATGAAGAAAAAAAGACTAATAAAGTCACCAAAAATAGAATATTGATTTCAATAGTTTTATTAATTATATCTGCATATGTTATTTATGCAATATATCTTTTGATAAAAGATCCTACAGATACTTTTACAGTTGAAGAAGGGACTGTATCGCAAGAAGAAACTGTTGCACGGTTATATAATAAGAGATGAAAAAGTAATAAAAGGTGAAAATTACAAAAATGGTATGATACAAATAATTTCAGAAGGTAATAGAGTAGCTAAAGGAGAAAATGTTTTTAGGTATTATAGTAAAAATGAAAGCAATTTACAGGAAAAAATACAAAAGTTAGATGAAGAAATTCAAACAGCTCTATCAAACGAAAATGACTTGTATTCACCTGATATAAAACAAATAGAAAAAGAAATTGATGAGAAAACGGAAAAACTAAATGATTTGAATGATATACAAAAAATAGAAGAATATAAAAAAGAAATAAATAAGCTAATTACAAAAAAGGCAAAAATGGTTGGTGATTTAAGTTCGTCTGGTTCGTATATAAAGAAATTAATAAAAGAAAGAAGCGAATATGAAAATCAATTAAATTCTGGAGCTGAGTATGTAAAAGCCCCTAATAGTGGGTTAGTATCTTATAAGGTTGATGGATTAGAAGATGTACTTACAACAGAAGATTTTAGCTCATTAACAAAAGAAAAACTAGATAATCTTAATATAAAAACTGGAAAGATAATATCAAGTAGTGAAGAAAATGGAAAAATAATTAATAATTTTGAATGCTATATTGCAACTGTATTGAAAAAAAGAGAAGGGCAAGAAGTAAAAATTGGAACAGCAGCCAAAATAAGATTATCAAGTGGACAAGAATTAAGTACAAAGGTAACATATGTTAGTGAAGAAAATGATGATTATGTAGTAGTATTTCAGTTAGATGAGTTAACTGATGAATTAATAAATTATAGAAAAATTTCTTTTGATATAGTTTGGTGGAGTTATTCAGGATTAAAAGTGCCAAATCAGGCAATTGTAGAGGAAAACAACAAAAAATATGTTGTTAGAAATAGAGCAGGATATTTAAGTAAATTGTTAGTAAAAGTTTTAAAACAAAATGAAAAATATTCATTAGTTACAACATATACATCAGATGAACTAAAAGATATGGGATATAGTAATTCAGAAATTAATTCGTATAAAAAAATAACTTTATATGATGAAATTTTATTAAACCCAGATTTAGAAAAAGTTAAATAAATATTACAATAATATTACAAAAATATTAAAAATTGAAAACAATATCAAAAAGTATTGACAATTATCTAAAAAAGATAGATACTTATAGCAAATAAAACGAAGGTAAATTTAGGAGGTTTTTTTAATGTCAGGAGCAATAATGGATAAAGTATGGGGATTATTCGGAATGGATACAGCAGAACCAGAAGAAGATGAGAATGTATATGAATATGATAATGATTATGAAGAAGAAAATGAAGAGAATGAAGAAAGAAAATTTTTTGGAAGAAAAAATAAAGTGGTTCCAATGCCACAAGGACAAACAATAAAAATGGTTATATCACAACCAACAACATTTGAACAATCAGAAGAAATATGTAGCTTATTAAAAGAAAAAAAATCTGTAATAGTTAATTTAGAGTATGTTAATAAAGATGTTGCAAGAAGAATAATTGATTTTATTAGTGGTGGAGTTTATGCTTTAGATGGGCATATTCAAAAGATTTCAAATTCAATATTCTTAATAGCACCAATGAATTATGAAATAACAAACGAAATGGCAAGAGAAGAAATAAAAAATAAACTTTCAGTATCTTGGCTAAAAAATAATGGAGTTAACTAATAAGATAAATGCGGATAAGGAGGAATAAAACTATGATTACACCTCTTGATATAGAAAATAAGAAATTTTCAAAACAAATGATGAATGGTTACAATGTAGATGAAGTAGATGATTTCTTAGATGAATTATCAGTAGATTATAGTAAAAATTATAAAGACGTAACAGAATTGAAAACTAAAGTTGAAGAATTAAATAAAAGTTTAGTTCAATATAAATCAATAGAAGAAACTCTTCAAAACACATTAGTAATGGCACAATCAACTGCTGATGATGTTAGAAATGTTGCAAAACAACAAGCTGAACAAATAATAAATGAAGCAAAAGCCAATGCCCAAAAAGAAGCAGATAATTTAGAACAAGAAATAAAATTAAAACAAAAAGAATTAGATGACGTTAAAAAACAATTTGATATATATAAAGCTAAAATGGAATCATTATTAATATCACAATTAGAATTATTAAAAGATATAAAAGAAAATTAAAACTAACAAAAGACTATCTTAAATATAAGGTAGTCTTTTTTTGTTAGTTTATGTAGTAAATATTACTAATTTTCTGTATTGTTACAAAACTGTTAAATATATGTTACATTTCTATTAATACTATTGACTTTAAATAAAAAAAATATAAAATATTATTATAAATAAAGAGGTTTTATTATGAGAATTATAAGTGGAACAGCAAGAGGAACAAAATTATTTACATTAGATTCTTTAAGCACTAGACCAACACTTGATAGAGTAAAAGAATCAATATTTAATATAATAAATCAAGACATACAAGGTACAGTCTTTTTGGATTTATTTTCTGGAAGTGGAGCTATAGGATTAGAAGCAGCTAGTAGAGGAGCAAAAAGAGCTGTCTTGTGCGATAAATCTAAAGATGCATGTAATATTATAAAAAGAAATATTGAAAAAACTCATTTACAAGAAAAAACAGTTTTATATAATATGGATTTTGAAAAATTGCTATGTAAATTAGAACAAAATGGAGAATGTTTTGATTATATTTACTTAGACCCACCATATAAAACTGATTATGTTATTAAATCATTAGAACTTCTTATAAATTTAAGATTAATAAAAAATAATACACAAATAATAGTTGAAACAGATGATATAGAAAAAATTATAGATTATATAAATGAAAAATTTGAAATTATTAAAGAAAGAAAATATGGCAGAGCTGTAATTCTATTTTTAAAATTAAAAAATTCACAAAACACATAGTAAACTAAAACAGAAAGGGGTTAAACTATGGAAATATTTACATTATTAGAAACATTGGAGGAAATTTTAGAAGGAAGTAAGAATTTACCTTTTACTTCAAAAGGCATAGTAGATAAAGAAGAATTATTAGATATTATAAAAGAAATTAGATTAAAATTACCTGATGAATTAAAACAGGCTAAATGGGTAAAAGAAGAAAGACAAAGAATATTAGTAGAAGCCCAAAAAGAAGCTGATGGAATCGTAAAAGAAGCTGAAAATAGAATAATAGCTATGATAGATGAACATGAAATTACTAGAAAGGCATATGATCAAAAAACAGAAATAATTGAAACTGCAAATGAAATGTCTAGAGAAATATCAAAAGGAACAAAAGAATATGCAGATACAATTTTACAAGGAACAGAACAAGTAATTACAGATACATTATCAAATTTAGAAAAAAATATGAGTGAAGCTCTAAACCTAATGCAAATTTCTTTGGAGGATACTTTAAAGACAATTCAAAATAGTAGAAAAGAATTAGAATAATAGTAAATTAAGAGTCAGAAGTCAGAAGTCATAAAATTAGATAAGATGATTTCTTGATCTGGCTTTTTATTATGAAAGGAATATATTAAATGGCAAAAAGAAGATATAAGAAAAAAAGTAAAACAACATCAAAAAACAGAAGAAAAAAACAAACTTCAAATGTTAATTTAGAAGTAGTAGGAACTATAATACTTAGTATACTTTTGGCAGTATTAATATATACAAAATCTGGATATGCAGGAATTTATTTAAATGATATATTCGGTGGAATGGTAGGAATATTAAAATATATATTGCCTATAGGAACTTTTGCAATAGCAATAAAAATCGCATGTAAAGATAATGATTATTTAACAGTTAAATTATTGCAATATGCTTTGTTTTTGTTGTGTATAGCAGTAGTAATGAGCGTATATCAAATATCAAAAGGAAATATAAATGTAAATAATGAACTTTCACAAGTTGTAAAAGATGGTTATGAATTAGGAACAAAGGAAATTGGCGGAGGTGCATTAGGAACACTTGCTGCAATTCCATTAGTTAAACTTCTAGGAAATTTTGGAGCTGTAATATTAAGTGTAGGTATTTCTATAATGTTATTTGTATTTACTTTTGGAATAGATTTATCAAATATAATTAATCAAAAAGTAGAAAAAATGCAAGAAAGAAAAGAAGAAAAAGCTAAAAATAGAGAAATAGAAGTAGAAGAATTAAATGAGAGAAGAAGAAAAAGAAAAGAAGAAAAGAAAATCTTAAAACAAAAAGAATTAGAACAACAAGAAAATGAACAAATAAAAATTAATTTAAATGGAAGACTAATAGATGAACCAAATGAAGAAAATAAATTGAAAAAATATAATCACCAAGCAGATGATATTATTCCACTAGGGTTAGAAAATGCACCTACCAAATTAAAACCTAAAGTAGAAAAAGAAGAAGCTACACCAGATTATATAGAAAACAATTTATTTAAACAAGAAGAAGAGAAAAAAGAAGATAAAACAAAAGAAGTTTTACAACTTGAACATGCTGTTACTGTTGAAGACGAACACTATGAGTATCCACCAGTTTCTTTACTAAGTAAAGGAAATAAAAAGGGGTTAAAAGGTGGGGCAAAAGCATTAACAGATACTGCAACAAAATTACAGAAGACATTATATAGTTTTGGAGTATCAGCAAAAGTAGAAAATGTGTCAGTTGGACCAACAATAACAAGATATGAATTAAAACCATCTGAAGGTGTAAGAGTAAGTAAAATAGCTAATTTAGCAGATGACATAGCACTTAATTTAGCTGCAGAAACTATAAGAATTGAAGCTCCAATACCTGGTAAACAAGCTGTAGGTATAGAAGTTCCAAATAAAGAAAAAGAAGCTGTTCACTTTAGAGATGTAATAGAAAGTGAAGAATTTGAAGATAATAGTTCGAAATTAAGTGTAGCATTAGGAAAAGACGTTGCAGGACAAACTATTATAGCAGATATTGCAAAAATGCCTCATGTTTTAATTGCAGGATCAACAGGTTCTGGTAAGAGTGTTTGCATAAATACAATCATTTCAAGCTTTGTATATAATGCAAAACCAAGTGAAGTAAAACTTGTTATGATAGATCCAAAAGTTGTTGAACTTTCTGTATATAATGGAATACCACATTTGCTAATTCCAGTAGTTACAGATCCTAAAAAAGCAGCAGGAGCATTAGCATGGGCAGTTCAAGAAATGGATGACAGATATAATAAATTTGCACAAAAAGGTGTAAGAGATTTAAAAGGATATAATAAAGCAATAGAAAAAGAAGATGAGGCAAGAAAATTACCTCAAATAGTAATTATAGTAGACGAACTTGCAGATTTAATGATGGTTGCAGCAAAAGATGTAGAAGATGCAATTTGTAGACTTGCACAAAAGGCAAGAGCTGCTGGAATGCATTTGGTAATTGCAACACAAAGACCATCTGTAGATGTAATAACAGGCTTAATTAAAGCAAATATTCCATCAAGAATAGCATTTGCAGTATCTTCACAAGTTGATTCTAGAACAATTTTAGATCAAGTTGGAGCTGAAAAATTATTAGGAAAAGGAGATATGTTGTATTATCCAGCAGGTGCTCCAAAACCTATAAGAGTTCAGGGAGCTTTTGTATCAGATGGAGAAGTAGAAAAAATAGTTGATTTTATTAAATCAAATGGGACAGCAAATTATAGTGAAGACATTTTAGAAACAATAGAAAATAGTAATAAATCAGATAAAGAACTTCAAGAAATGTCAGAAGAAGATGATACAGATCCATTCTTAATGGATGCAATTGATGTTGTAGTTGAAACAGGGCAAGCATCTACATCATTTATTCAAAGGAGATTTAAAGTTGGATATGCAAGAGCAGGAAGAATAATTGACCAAATGGAAAAAAGAGGAGTAATATCTGGATATCAAGGAAGTAAACCAAGACAAGTATTAATGTCAAAAGAAAAATGGGAAGAATTAAAGATGAATCCAAATGATATAAAAAAAGAAGAGTAAATAAGAAAGGAGAAGAAATTTGCAAAGAAAAAAGGATAATTTTTTAGATAAAATAGTTAAAAAAAATTATAACAATCAAATTGAAGAAGTTTTAGAAAATAAAAACTTTGATGAATCTGCAAAAAATCTTCTCCTTAGTATGCTATACAAAGTTGAAGCATCCTACAAAGATTATGAAGTGGTCAAAAAAAATGTTATTACTAAAGAAGAATATATAGAAAAGATAATAAAAACAATAAAAAATAATTGTAATATGATAAAAATAGTAAAAAATACATCAGAAGAAAATGAAATATTACAAAATAGAACGTTTCTAGTTGATAAAAAGGCTAAAGAAATAATTTGTTTTCCAATAGAAAGAAAATTATTATATTGTATATCCAAAATATCAAAAAAAGATAAAATAATAAAAGATAAATATCTTATTATTAATGAAACATTATCTGATACATTAAATATTGGGAACAACATTGATAGTGTAGAACCTTTAAGAGATTTTAATGGTTTTTCATGGACAACTATTCCAAATGAAATAGAGAGCGTTGAACATAATTTAATATATCAAAATTTAAATATATTAGTAGGAAATACTTTTTTAAATAAATGGATAAATAATAATGAGTATTTAATAGATTATTTAGAAGAATTTAAAAATATAATGGATATAAATTATGGAAGAGAAATTACAGAAGAATATATCGAAAATTTAAAAGTATTATCATTTTTATTAGATATAACAGTAGATGTAAACAAAAAAAATTATTATAGTAAACAAAAAAAGCAAGTAGAAGAAGAATTGCTTAAAATAAATGATAAAGAACAATATATATTAGATATAACAGAAAAGAAAAAAGAAGAAAATAAGAAATTTGAAAAATTAGATAAAATTTTAAATAATAAAGAATTATTAGAAAAAGAATATATAAAAAGAAATAGTAAATTGCAATTAGAAGATAAAATATTTAGTATTAGAGTATTAGCTGAAATGTTAATAAAAGAAAAACAAGAAGTTTTTGAAAAGATAGAAAAATATAATGAATTGCTTAATCCACAAAATTATGTAAAAAATAAAACAAGATTAGATGAAAAATTTAAATATTTAAAATTAATAGACATAAATGATAAAGAATTAGAAATAAAAACAAAGATGACAAATCTTCAAAAAAATTTTTTGAAATGTTTTCAATTAAAAATAAAAAAAGCAAATAATAAGCAAGATATGATAGAATTATTTTGTTTACTTAGATATTATAATTTATTACCATTTGATAGAAATAATTATATATATAATTTAAAAGAAATTATTAAAGAATTAGAAGAAACCAAAAAATTATTGATAAATAAAGCAGTACAAATGAAATTAATACAAGAATATTCTACTAATAAGGAATTAAATTATTTAATATTGAAAAATGTATTTGAAATAAGAACAATTTCTATAGAACAATTATATTTGAAAATAATAAAAGATAAAAATAAATTTTATCTTCAATTATTTGATGAAAAATTATTTGAAGAAAAAATAGAAATAAATTATGATAAAGAAATAAATAAAAAAGATTTTAATGTAAAATTAAATAAAAAGTTAAAAATGTTTAATTAAAAATAGGAGGTATTATATGAAGATAACTTTTTTAGGAGCAACAAAAACAGTAACAGGTTCTAATTTTTTAGTAGAAGCTGCAGGAAAAAAGTTTTTAGTAGATTGTGGAATGTATCAAGGAAATACTGAGTTAGAGGAAGAAAATAATGATCCATTTTTATTTGATCCAAAAGAATTAGATTTTATGTTGCTTACACATGCACATATAGATCACTCTGGTAGAATACCTAAATTGTATAATGAAGGTTTTAGAAAACCTATATATGCACATAAAGCAACTTGTGATTTATGTAGTTTAATGTTACCAGATAGCGGTCATATTCAAGAAATGGAAAATGAATGGAAGAACAGGAAAAGAGTAAGAAAAGGAGAGAAAGAAAGAGAACCATTATATACAGCTGAAGATGCTGCTAGATGTTTGGAAGTATTTGTTCCTGTAAAATATGATGAAATAATAGATATTGATGAAAATATACATGTAAGATTTAATGATGCGGGACATATGCTAGGCTCAAGTATTATAGAAGTATGGGCAAAAGAAAATGGAAGAGAAGAAAAAGCAGTGTTTACAGGAGATATAGGAAATAATGATATTCCACTTTTAGATTCTCCAACAATGATAGAAGATACAGATTACTTAGTTATGGAATCAACATATGGAAGTAGACTTCATATAAAAAATGATCAAAAAGCAGAAATGTTTTTGGATATAGTTTCAGAAACAATAGATAATGGCGGAACAGTTGTAATACCATCATTTGCTGTTGGTAGAACTCAAGAAATATTATATGAATTAAATAAAATAAAAGAAAAAAGAGATGATGAAGAGTTTATAAGAAAATATAGAACTCTTATGAAAGTTCCAGTATATGTAGATAGCCCTCTAGCAATATCTGCAACAGAAGTTTTTAAAGAAAATATGGATTTGTTTGAAGAAGAAGTACAAAAAGAAATACAAAGTGGAGATAACCCATTAGAATTTCCTGGACTTAAATTCACAGTAACAGCTGATGAATCAAAAGCATTAAATGAAGATACAAAACCTTGTATTATAATTTCTGCAAGTGGTATGTGTGAAGTTGGAAGAATAAAACATCATTTAAAACATCATTTATGGAAACCAAATAGTACAATTTTGTTTGTTGGATATCAAGCACCAGGAACACTTGGAAATAGTATTGTAAATGGAGCAAAGAAGGTAAAAATATTTGGAGAAGAAATTGCTGTAAATGCAAGGGTTGAGTATATAGAAGGATATTCTGGACATGCTGATCAACAATGGCTTATGAATTTTATATATTCTTTTGAAAAGAAACCAAAACATATATTTTTAGTACATGGTGAAGAAAATTCTCAAGAAGTGTTAAGAGATAAAATTTTGGAAGGAACAAAAATAGACGTTATTATACCAGATTATGGTGATGTGTATAATCTAGCAAATGAAGAAGTTCAATTAGTTGAAAAAGGAAAACCAAGAAAACATAATAAATTAAAGGTTGAAGTATTAGAAAGATTAAATAAACTAAAAAGCGAAATTAATGATATGGATATAATGATTAGAGAAGATATGAACAAAGACTTAAAAGATGAAGATGCATTTAGAATTAATGAAAAAATTAAAGATTTAGAAAAGCAAATTGTTGATATTTTGTCATAATACAAAGGAGTAAAAAATGAGTAACAAATATTTAAATGAAGCTATAATAGGTAACAAAGATATGCTTGCAACATATACAGCAAAAGGAGAATTACAAAGAATATATTATCCAAACAAAGATAATAAACAATATATTAATTTTTATCATACAGGAGTAAAAGTTAATGATTCTGATTTAATATATTTACATGATGACATCAACAACACATACAAACAATATTATGATACAGATACAAATGTTTTAAATACAGAAATAGATAACACATATTTTAATTTAAAAATTTTACAAACAGATTTTGTTTTAATAAAAGAAAATGTATTAGTAAAAAGATATACATTTATAAATGAAAATAATATAGACTTAAATATAGAATTTTTTATACATTCAGAATTATTATCTGATCACAATAATTTTGTTGGAGCAAGAGTTATTGATAATGGAATGATTCAATATTCACATGACTTTATGTTTTCTACATTTGCTAAAAATCAAAAAATAACTGGACATCAAATAAACGGAAGTAATAATACTATAAAAACAGGTGATATCTATGACAAAGATTATATTGGAATGTCAAAAGATTCTAGTATTAAATATGATATAGGAACAATAAAAAAAGAAGAAAAAAAGGTATTAGAAATTTGTATAGTAATTCAAGATACTGTAAGTAAAATGAGTGATTTTGAAACTGAAATAGAAAGAATAAGAAAAATTGATTTTCAAAAAGAATATACAAATACAAAGTCTTATTGGAGAAAATTTGTAAAAACACACAATGGATTAAATTTAAAAGAACCAAAAAATAGTTATGAAGAAAAAATACAAGAAATATATAAAAGAACAATATTACTATTTCCATTACTTCAGAATCAAGAAACAGGAGGAATAATTGCAGCACCAGAAATAGACGAAGACTTAACAAAATGTGGAAGATATGCATATTGTTGGCCTAGAGATGCAGTTTTTATAACAAAAGCATTAGATATATTGCAAATGCAAAAAGAAACAGAAAAATTTTATAAAAACTTTTGCAAAAATACTCAAAGTAAAAATGGAATGTGGGAACAAAGATTTTTTACAGATGGAAGATTAGCACCATGTTGGGGATATCAAATAGATGAAACTGCAAGTGTAATATATGGGGTATATTCACATTATGAATATACAAAAGATGAAAAATTCTTAAAAGATAATTTAAAAATGTGTGAAAAAGCAGTGGACTTTTTAAAAAGATATGTAACAGATTTATTTGAAAATACAAATAAGTACCATGTAAGTTATGATTTATGGGAAATGGCAGAAGGCATACATTTATATTCATTAGCTAGTATATATTCTGCTTTTGATTGCATACTAAAAATGTATTCGATACTTGGAAAAAATGTTTCAGATTTTGAAAATAATAGATTAAAAGACGAAAAAATTTCTAAATCAGAAAGAAAAATAGAAAAATTACAAGTTGAAATAAAAAAATATATAAATGACAACTTATATGATGAGGAAAAAAATTCTTATGTAAGAAATATGGATGACAGAAAAATGGATATAAGTATTTTAGGTGCAGTAGTTCCATTTAATGTGTTTACACCTAAAGAAAAGAAAATACAAAATACTGTAGAAAAAATAAATTTGACTTTAAGAACATATACAGGCGGATATCAAAGATTTGAAAATGATCATTATATGAATGGAAACCCATGGCCAATTTCTAATTTATGGATGACATTATATTATTTAGAAAAAGGCGAAAAAAAGAAAGCAAAAGAAATATTTGATTTTGTAATTAAAACAGCAGGAAAACATTGCTTACTTGGGGAACAGATAGATAATAATACATTAAAACCAAATTGGGTATTAGGTTTAGGATGGTCACATGCAATGTTTATAATTGTATTAGAAAAAATGTTAAAAAATAGTTGAACTTATAGTCAATAATACTTGAAATGTAATATTTTTTGATATAGAATGGTATTGCCTATGTAAAATAGGTAATAATATAAAAAATGTATAATAAGCTAAAAGCTTTTAAATTAAAGGAGGAATTTTTATGTCAGTAAAAGTAGCCATTAATGGTTTTGGACGTATAGGACGTCTTGCATTTAGACAAATGTTTGGAGCAGAAGGGTATGAAATAGTTGCAATAAACGACTTAACAAGCCCAGCTATGCTTGCACAATTATTAAAATATGATTCAGCACAAGGAAGATACGAAAAAGCAGATACAGTTGTTGCTGGAGAAGATTCTATAACAGTAGATGGAAAAACAATAAAAATATATGCAGAAAAAGATGCAAAAGATTTACCATGGGGAGAAATTGGTGTAGATGTTGTATTAGAATGTACAGGTTTCTATACATCAAAAGAAAAATCACAAGCTCATATAGATGCAGGAGCTAAAAAAGTTGTTATTTCAGCACCAGCTGGAAAAGATTTACCAACAATAGTTTATGGAGTAAATGAAAAAACATTAACAGCAGATGAAAAAATAATATCAGCTGCATCTTGTACAACAAACTGTTTAGCACCAATGGCAAAAGCATTAAATGATTATGCACCAATTCAATCAGGAATAATGACAACAGTACATGCTTATACAGGAGATCAAATGCTTTTAGATGGGCCACACAGAAAAGGAGATTTAAGAAGAGCAAGAGCTGCTGCTGTGAATATAGTACCTAATTCAACAGGAGCTGCAAAAGCAATTGGATTAGTTATACCAGAATTAAATGGTAAATTGATTGGATCTGCACAAAGAGTTCCAGTTCCAACAGGTTCAACAACAATATTAGTGGCAGTTGTAAAAGGAGAAAATATAACAGTTGATTCTATAAATGCTGCTATGAAAGCTGAAGCAAGTGAATCATTTGGATATACAGATGAATTATTAGTTTCTTCTGATGTTATAGGTATGAGATATGGATCATTATTTGATAGTACTCAAACAATGGTAACAGAAATTGGAGATGGATTATATCAAGTACAAGTAGTTTCTTGGTATGATAATGAAAATTCTTATACAAGCCAAATGGTAAGAACAATTAAATATTTTGCAGAATTAGGATAATATTAAATATACAAAAGAGGAGCATAATAATGAATATAATGGAGATAATATCCATATGAATAAAAAGATAACAATAAAGCCTATAGAAATATAGGTTTTTGTTGTTATCTTTTTTGCTTTTTTAATTATTTTTAATATAAAGGTAAAATGAGTTATTAATTTTAAAGTATAAATATGATAAAATAAAAGGAGAAAATTTTATGAAACAAAATAACAGAAGACTAGATAAAGGTATAACATTAATAGCATTAGTAATAACAATAATAGTATTATTAATATTAGCAGGAGTAGCAATAAGCATGTTAACAGGAGAAAATGGAATATTAAAACAGGCAACAAGTGCAAAAAATACAACAGATAAGTCAGAATTTGAAGAGCAAGTAAAATTAGCAGTAATGGCATCAAAGGTAAATGATAAAGGAGCAATAGATTTAACCACATTAGAAGCAGAAATAGGAAAAATAAAAGGAACAGAAATAACAAAAAATGGAACAGATAATAGTTTACCTTGGACAGTAAAGAAAGGAAGTTATGAGGTAACAATAACATCAGAAGGAACAATAACATCAAACACAACAGGAAAAGATGAACAAGTTGTTGAATCAGAGGTTATGAAACAAGCTAAAGGAGCAATGCCAGAAGGAGCATCCATAGACTCAACAACAAATGAGAATACAGGAATAGTAATGATTGATAGTAAGCAAAACGAGTGGGTATGGATAGAAGTGCCAGCAACAGTATTTGCAACTGCAACAAATAATACAGATTACGAGAATATAAAAGCAGATTTAATAGAATATGTAAAAGATTATAGAGAAGAAGGATATTCAGATGAATGGTATGCAAAAGTTAATAATAGTAAATTTATAACAGCAAATACAGAGGGAATAACAGATGAACAAAAGTTGTTAAGTAATGGATGTGGGTTAACTTATGATCAATATAATGAAAAATATAACAAAATGTTAAGTAGTATATATACCAATAAAGGGTTTTATATAGGAAGATATGAAACAGGAGATGGTACTGCAACCAAAAACAATATAAGTAGAAGTAATGCAAATAGAGCTGGAACAGTAGATGAAATTGCTAATGTAGATAATGAAGGGGTTATCAAAGAAAATCAAATGCCATATAATTATGTTTATTGTAAAGAGGCAGAAATAGTTGCTGAAAGGTTTGCAACAACTGGAAAAACAAGTAGTTTAATGTTTGGAATACAATGGGATTTGGTATGTAAGTTTTTAGAAGTGAAAGGCAATTGGGATACAAGTACAAATACAGCACAATATTATATAAAATCAAATAGTACAGATTGGGGAAATTATAAAAATAGTACTATTACATTAAATCAAGGAAAATATTTTACATCTGCAAGTAATTCATGGGCTGCAATAAATGTTGATGAAAAAAATTATGTAAAGAATTCGTCAAAAATACAAAACTCATCTATATTATTAACAACAGGATCTAGTGAAAATACTAAAAAAATGAATATATATGATTTAGCTGGAAATGTTGTAGAAAGAACACTAGAAAAAGCAGATAAAGAAAGAAATGTTTGTAGTGAGAGAGGAGGACATTTATACGTAAATGGATCAGAAAATTCAGTTTCCTGTCGTTATGATGATTATACTGATACAAGTGATTTACTTTTTGGATTTCGTGTGGCACTTTATTAATTAATAAAAATAATTATTTGTAAAAAAAATAATTTAATAATAAAATAAATAATCAAAAATAAAATATAAAAACCCAAAGAACACTTGAAAAGTGTTCTTTTTTGGTATAGAATTGAATTGTTAAAACGAAATTATGGAATAATAATGTTTAAGGAGGAGTTTTTATGAATAAAAAAACTATAAGAGATATTGATTTAAAAGGAAAAAAAGTTTTAGTAAGATGTGATTTTAATGTCCCAATGGATGAAAATCAAAATATAACAGACAATAGAAGAATAGTAGCAGCTATTCCAACAATAAAATATTTATTAGAAAACAATTGTGCAATTATATTATGCTCACATTTAGGAAGACCTAAGGGAGAATTTAAACCAGAATTTTCACTAAAACCAGTAGCAAAAGAATTATCAAGATTATTAGATATAGATGTAAAAATGGCTAAAGATGTTATAGGAGAAGATGCTAAAAAATTAGCTTCTAATTTACAACAAGGAGAAATAATGCTTCTTGAAAATGTTAGATTTCACAGAGAAGAAACAGATAATGATGAAAATTTTGCTAAAGAACTAGCAAGTTTAGCAGAAATATTTGTAAATGATGCTTTTGGAGCAGCACATAGAGCACATGCTTCAACAGCGGGTGTTGCTAAATTTTTACCAGCAGTATCAGGATTTTTAATTGAAAAAGAATTAAATTTCTTAGGAAATGCTATAACAAACCCAGAAAGACCTTTTGTTGCAATATTAGGTGGCGCAAAAGTTTCAGATAAAATTGGAGTTATAGATAGCTTATTAGAAAAAGTAGATACATTAATGATTGGTGGAGGTATGGCATATACTTTCTTCAAGGCACAAGGATATAATGTAGGAAATTCTATATGTGAAGAAGATAAATTGGATTTAGCTAAAGAAGCAATGGAAAAAGCTAAAGCAAAAGGTGTAAAATTATTATTACCAATAGATACAAAAATAGGAAAAGAATTTAAACCAGATACAGAAAGTAAAACAGTTGCTTGGACAGAAATTCCTGATGGATGGGAAGGATTTGACATTGGAGAAAAAACAATAGAAATGTTTGCAGAAGAATTAAAAACAGCCAAAACAGTTATATGGAATGGACCTTTAGGATTATTTGAATTTGATCAATTTGCAATAGGAACAAATGCTATAGCAAAAATACTAGCAGATTTAGATGCAACAACAATAATTGGTGGTGGAGATTCAGCAGCTGCAGTAGAAAAAATTGGATTATCAGATAAAATGACACATATCTCAACAGGTGGTGGAGCATCACTTGAATTCTTAGAAGGTAAAAAATTACCAGGAATAGAAGCTTTACAAGACAAATAGAATTGAAGGGAAAATTATATGAAGAATATCAAAGGACCAAGTACAAATGAAGTATATTACAAAATGTATGATATTAATGGTAATTTAAAAGGAAAAATAGAAAAAAGTAAAGAAAAAGATATACAAAATAATATGTGGCTTAGAGGAGTAAGTTGTTTTGTTCTTAATGAAAATAATCAAGTATTAATAGAAAAAAGAACAAACAAAGGGCTTACTCCTGGTAAGCTTGATTTGTGTTCCGGACATATTGATGATGACGAAGTACCTACACAAGCAATAATAAGAGAGTTAAGAGAAGAATTAGGAATTCCTCTTGAAGAATCAATAAATGTAGTTAAATTAACAGAAAGACCAGAAGCATTGATATTTGAAAGTTCAGGAAAAAACAAAAACTTTTTAATAGATTTTTATTGTTTAAAAAGAAATAAATCGAATGTAACTATTCAAAAACAGGAAGTGGCTGATATAGCTTGGATTGATTTAGAAAAAGCTTTTAAGTTAATAGAAACTGGAAATACAAAATTTCCAAGTGGAGAAAATTATAAGAAAATATTTGAGAAGGTACGAGAATTAATAGATTCAAGAGAAATAGCAGAAGAAGATGGAGCAAGAGATTAATTGATATGAAAGGAATAAAAAATGATAGTAACATTATCAGGAATAACAGGAATAGGAAAATCTTTTTTTAAAAATGTAATTGTAGATGAACTAAAATTTAAAAATATGGTAATAGTTACAACAAGAGCAAAAAGAAAAAATGAAATAGATGGTATAGATAAAAACTTTGTTTCAAATGAACAATTTGAAATGTTAAAATCTAATAATGAAATTGCTGTTGATTTTAATTTTTTGGGTTCAAAATATGGGTATAAGGTAAATGATTTAAAATTAGATGAAAATCAAGTTACAGAAGTACATTATAATACAATATATGAGTTTAAGAAAAATGCAAAAAATGTATTTGCAATATATATGATTCCATCAGATTTTGAAAGAGCAAAAAAAGAACTTTTAAAAAGAGAGTTACCTAAAGATGTAGAAGAAAAAAGGTTAAAGGAAATAGAAGAACATATAAAAGAATTTAATTCTAACAAAGAGCTTCAAAAACAGTTTGATTACATATTTATAAATGACTATACAGAAAATTCAAAAAATAAATTACTAGATGTTATAAGACAAAGATTAAAAGGAGAGATGTAATATGAGAAAAAAAGTAATTGCAGGAAATTGGAAAATGAATATGCTTCCTAATGAGGCTATGGCATTTATCGAAGAATTAGCTCCATTAGTAAAAAATACAGAAAATGAAGTAATTCTTTGTGTTCCATACACAGATTTATTTTATAGTTTACTTACAGCACAAGAAACGAACATAAAAATAGGAGCACAAAATATGCATTTTGAAGAATCAGGAGCATATACAGGAGAAGTATCTGGAAAGATGCTAAAATCAATTGGAGTAGAATATGTAATTATAGGTCACTCTGAAAGAAGACAATATTTTGCTGAAACAGATGAAAGTGTAAATAAAAAAATAAAAGCAGCATTTTTAAATGGATTAAAGCCAATAGTTTGTGTTGGTGAAACATTAGAACAAAGAGAAGAAGGAAAAACAGTAGAAATTATCACAAAACAAACACAACTTGCTTTAGATGGATTAACTAATGAACAAGTAGAAAATACTATAATAGCGTATGAGCCAATATGGGCAATAGGAACAGGAAAAACAGCAACAGCAGAAGATGCAAATAATAGTATTAAAGAAATAAGAAATAAAATTGGAAAAATATATGGACAAAATACTGCAGACAGAGTTATAATACAGTATGGCGGTAGCGTTAAGTCATCAAATGCAAAAGAATTATTTGAGATGTCAGATATAGATGGTGGCTTAGTTGGTGGAGCTAGTTTGAAAGCAGAAGAATTTTCAAAAATAGTAAACTATAAATAATAGAAAGAGGTAAAAACATATGAATGAAAAAGTGAAAATGCTTATGATATTAGATGGTTTTGGAATTAATCCAAACAAAGAAGGTAATGCTATAGCATTAGCTAATACACCTAATATAGACAAACTAATGAAAAAATATCCAGTTGCAGAAATACACACAAGCGGAGCTGATGTTGGACTTCCAGAGGGACAAATGGGAAATTCGGAAGTTGGACACACAAATATAGGAGCTGGAAGAATTGTATATCAAGAATTAACAAGAATAACAAAATCAATAGAAGATGGTGACTTTTTTACAAATCAAGAATTTATTGAAGCAATAGATAATTGCAAGAAGAATAATTCTAAACTACACATTTTAGGATTAGTATCTGACGGTGGAGTTCATAGTCACATAAGGCATTTATATGGATTATTAGAAATGGCAAAAAGAAGAGATTTTGAAGATGTTTATATTCACTGTTTCTTAGATGGAAGAGATACACCACCAGCATCTGCTGAAACATATATAATGAAATTAGAAGAAAAAATGAGAGAAAAAGGCGTAGGAAAAATAGCAAGTATTTCTGGAAGATTTTACGCAATGGATAGAGATAAAAGATGGGAAAGAGTTAAAAAATGTTATGATGCCATTGTAAATGGAGAAGGAAATAAATCTGGATCTGCAATATCTGCAATAGAAAGTTCATATCAAAAAGAAGTATTTGATGAATTTGTAGAACCAACATTAATTTGTAATGGAGATACACCAATTGCAACAATAGGTGAAAATGATTCAGTAATATTCTTTAACTTTAGACCAGACAGAGCAAGAGAAATAACAAGAGCATTAGTAGATCCAAATTTTGATGGATTTGAAAATAAAGACTTAAACTTATTCTTTGTATGTTTTACAAGTTATGATGAAACAATGCCAAATGTAAGAATTGCATTTAAAAAAGACCCTTTAGTAAATACATTTGGAGAAGTGGTAAGTAAAAAAGGTTATACTCAACTTCGTATAGCAGAAACAGAAAAATATGCACATGTAACATTTTTCTTTAATGGTGGAGAAGAAAAACAATATGAAGGTGAAGACAGAATACTAATACCATCACCTAAAGTTGAAACATATGATATGAAACCAGAAATGAGTGCATATGAAGTAACAGAAAAAGTAGTAGATGCGATAAATAGTCAAAAATATAATGCAATAATATTAAATTATGCTAATCCAGATATGGTAGGACACACAGGAAGTTTAGATGCTGCTATAAAAGCAATAGAAACAATAGATGAATGTGTTGGAAAAGTAGTAGAAGCTATATTAAATAATGATGGGACACTTCTAATTACAGCAGATCATGGAAACTCAGAACAAATGATAGATTATAAAACAGGAGAACCACACACAGCACACACAACAAATCAAGTACCAATAATATTAGTAAGTAATGATAATAAATATAAAATTAAAACAGGAAGATTAGCTGATTTAGCACCAACACTTTTAGAATTAATGAATATTGAAAAGCCAAAAGAAATGACAGGAAATAGTTTATTAATAAAGGAATAAGTGATTTTTATGTTACGTCATACAAAAAAGATAAAAGAAAAATATGAGGATATACAAAAAAGATTATTTTATATGATACCTGAAAAATGGGATAAACTATATTTATATGCTTCAGTTATAGATCAATTTCAAAAAGTACAAACAGGAGAATTATTTTTCTATTATATTCCAAGAGGAATATTAAAGAAAAATCCTGTAAATGTATACGAAATTCCATCAAAATTTAACATAGAAGAAAATGAATATATGAATGTTGTTGATATGTTATATGAAAGTATTAAATCATTAAGAGAAGAGTTTAGAACAACAGGTCAAGAATTATGGAGTAATATAACAATATCAATAGAAAATACAAAATTTAAAATAGAATTTAATTATGATAAATTACAAGGAAGCGAATATTCAAGTTATGAAAGGCATATAATTTGGAGATATAAATATTTAGGTTTAGAATTAGAACACATGAATAAAGAAGAAAGAAATATAATAAAAAGATATTTGGCTGATACACAATATATAAAAACAAAAGTTGAAACATATGAAGAAGGTATATATATTAATGATGTAAAAAATATTATTGATTACGATACAGAAACATATGAAACAAATAAAAATATAGAGTATGTATCAGATAAAGAAAATAAATCTAACAAAAATCAAATTTTAAAATATTAAATATGGAAGGAGCAAAAAAAGATGATTTATTCAAAAGAATTAGAAGGAATGTGCGTAGTAGCAAAAGGAGTTGACCATGGGCCAGCACCAATACCAGAAGAAGGAAAATGGGTTAAAGCAAAAGATATAAAAGATATTTCAGGTTTAACACATGGTATTGGATGGTGTGCACCACAACAAGGAGCTTGTAAATTAACATTAAATGTAAAAGACGGAATTATTCAAGAAGCTTTAATAGAAACAGTTGGATGTTCAGGAATGACACACTCAGCTGCAATGGCAGGAGAAATTTTAACAGGAAAAACAATATTAGAAGCATTAAATACAGACTTAGTTTGTGATGCTATAAATACTGCTATGAGAGAATTATTCTTACAAATAGTATATGGAAGAACACAAACAGCTTTCTCTGAAGGAGGATTACCAGTAGGAGCAGGACTAGAAGACTTAGGAAAAGGACATACAAGTCAAGTAGGTACAATATATTCAAGCTCTTTAAAAGGACCAAGATACTTAAATTTAGCAGAAGGATATATTGTTGAAATTGGTTTAGATAAAGATGACCAAATAATTGGTTATAAATATGTTCATTTAGGAAAAATGATGGATAATATAAAAGCAGGAATTGATCCTAAAGAAGCAATTGAAAAAGCTTCTGGTACATATGGAAGATTTGATGAAGCTGTTAAGAAAATAGATCCACGTCAAGAATAATATTGATGTGAAATACAGTAATAGATAATGTAAAATAATATTAGGGAGGAATAAAAGATGGCAGTAACATTTGAAAGTTATGAAAGAAGAATAGATCAAATAAAACCAGTAATGGAAAAATACGGAATAAAAGATTTTGAAGATGCATTAAAAATATGTACAGACAAAGGATTTAATCCATATGAAATAGTAAAAGGAGTACAACCAATATGCTTTGAAAATGCAGCTTGGGCATATACATTAGGAGCTGCAATTGCAATAAAAAAAGGATGCACAAAAGCAGCAGATGCAGCAAAAGCAATTGGAGAAGGATTACAAGCATTTTGTATTCCAGGATCTGTTGCAGATGATAGAAAAGTTGGATTAGGACATGGAAATTTAGCATCTATGTTATTATCAGAAGATACAAAATGTTTTGCATTTTTAGCAGGACATGAAAGTTTTGCAGCAGCAGAAGGAGCTATAGGAATTGCAAAATCAGCAAACAAAGTTAGAAAAGAACCATTAAGAGTTATATTAAATGGACTTGGAAAAGATGCAGCACAAGTAATATCAAGAATTAATGGATTTACATATGTAAAAACAGACTTTGATTTCTTTACAGGAAAAGTAAAAATAGTTGAAGAAATAAAATACTCAGAAGGTGAAAGATCACAAGTTAGATGTTATGGTGCAAACGATGTTAGAGAAGGTGTTGCTATAATGTGGTTAGAAGATGTTGATGTATCTATTACAGGAAACTCAACAAACCCAACAAGATTCCAACATCCAGTTGCAGGCACATACAAAAAAGAAAGAATAGAAGCAGGTAAAAAATATTTCTCAGTTGCTTCAGGTGGAGGAACAGGAAGAACATTACACCCAGACAACATGGCAGCAGGACCAGCATCATATGGTATGACAGACACAATGGGAAGAATGCATTCAGACGCACAATTTGCAGGAAGTTCTTCAGTACCAGCACACGTTGAAATGATGGGACTTATCGGAATGGGTAATAACCCAATGGTTGGAGCATCAGTAGCAGTAGCTGTTGCTGTAGAAGAAGCTATGAAATAAAAAGTTGTCAATGGGGACGTAGTTTTTTGACAACTCCCAAAAACATTAAATAAAAATTGATAATTTAAAAAATTTGAATATAAAAATAAAAGAACTATAGTAAAAAAATGCTATAGTTCTTTTAGCTGTAAGAATAAAAAAGACGAACAAAAATTTGAAAAAATTATGAAAAACTATTGACAAAGAATACAAAAAAATATAAAATAGCATCAGTAAAAAACGAACAACAATTCGTAAAATAATAATTTGTCAGGAGATGGTTTATATGAGTATAATTAAAGAAAAAACAATAGTAAATAAAATTAATGAAAGTGTTGAAATATATGGAAAAAGTTATAATTTAAAAATTATATATAAAAACATAAAAATAATAGAATTAAATATAGAAAACAACAATATAATAATATCATTTCCAAACAAATATAAAAAAATAGATAAGAAAAATATATTAAAAATAGTTATAGAAAAAATGTATTTAGAAATTGCTAAAAATGAAATAGAAAATGTAATGGAAAAAACAAGATTAATGTTAGGATATGCTCCAGAAGATTATGAAATAAAAAATATAAAAAATGGATTAGCAAAATGTACAAAAGATAAAAAAATAATTATAAATCCACAAATAGTAAAATATAGTAAAAAAACAATAGAATCTATAATATTGCAAGAATATTGTAAATTAAAATACAGACCAAATTCAAAGAATTTTATAGAAACGTTAAAACATTATATGCCAAATTATGAAAAATACACGTATATGTTAAGTGTAAATTATTAATAAGTAAGTATTATATAATAAAAATATACAATATATAAATTATGAAATGAAATAACAAAAAAAGTAAATGTTTTATTGAAAACAATTATTTTTTTTGTTATAATCTTAATATAAAACAATATATGGTAGATTGCCAAGTTGCTGATGGTGTTCGAACAAAGCAAGTTACATCCTCAGCATGCGAAAATATTGTGATAAATTTAATATTGGGGTATCGCCAAGCGGTAAGGCATCGGACTCTGACTCCGACATTCCTGTGTTCGAATCACAGTACCCCAGCCAGTAATAAAATATCTGCGAATGTTAAAGTATTTGAAATAACATTTGCAGATTTATTTTGTATATATTTTTTTAATATTAATGATATAAGGATACATATGATGAAAAAATTAGCATTGGGGAATAAAGATAAAATAATTTAAAAAGGAGTAGTATATGGTAAATTTAGAACTATATAGAATATTTAAAATTGTAGCAGAAGAAGAAAATTTAACCAAAGCAAGTGGAATTTTGCATATTTCCCAACTAGCAGTAACTAAACATATTAAAAATTTATCCAGGTAGAATACAAGGAAAGATGAAACAAATTGCATCTATAACTAAAAGAGTATTTAAAGAATATTAGGAGGTTATTTTTATTGTCATAATTATTGCAAAAAAAAGATTATTATGATATATATTACATATAAACATAGTAGTATGAAAAAGGAGAAAAAGGTATGAGTAGATATGCTTATCATGGACAAGAAGTATTAAAAAGAGATGGTAAATTAGTTGGATTTAATGCGGGATATGGATTTTATGCTGAACACGAAACCGGATATTCTGGAACTGAACAAATGAAGCCTAAAAAATCAAAAAATAAAGGTAAAGATAAAAATAAAGATAATCCATTTTATTTAGAAATTGTCAAAAATCCTGAAAATGTTAATTTAATGGAATTTAGCGATGGTAGTGTTTGGTTAACAAATGATCAATGTAATTATGCAAGGTTAATGAAAAAGACTGAAGAAGAAAGACATGAAGTTATGGATAGATATATCAATAATGATGATAGAAAGCATAATGAACAAAGTTTTAAAGAAATGGGGATTAAAGTAAATTCTCCTGAAGTTATTGCTTTGTGGTATGCTGGATTTAATGGCTCTGGTGGAAGTTTTGATTTAATATCTACAACTGAAGAAAGTAGTGAACTAATAAAAACATTATATACTGAAATGCAAAAAGGAAATGTTGCAATTTCTAGTGATTATAGTTTTATGTTTAAAGATAGAGGATTATCTTTTGTACTATTAGACCAATTAACTCAGGAAGATTTTATGAATAAAAAATTAATGGATCATCATAATGAAATAGCACAACAATTCCAAAACGAATATAGAAAATACTTACAAAATGAAGGATTAGATGAAAGGGTTTGTATTGGAAAAGGCGGTAAATATCCTGTAGAATTTTGGAATGTTCAAATAAGAAATTTAAAAACTAATACTAAACGGAGAAGTTTTACCTGAATTTTATTTAGAAATTCTGGATACTTCTAAAGGAAGAGAACATTTAGATTCGCTTTGTATGCATAAACTATCTTACTTGACAGGAGATGAAATTAAAGCTTTAGTACCAGTTGTTAAATCACCAGAGTATGCTGAATATGCTAAAAACCATAGTAAAGAAAATGCTGAACAATATTTAATTGAAGAATTAGCATTGTATAGAAAAAAACAAGAGATTGAAGATTTAAGATATTTAGCTGATAAAGAATCTTTAGAAAAAATTGCATCAGAACAAAGAACTGAAACAGTAGAAAAGAGATCAGTATCATTAAAAGATAAAATAGGAAAATGGCTAAAGCATGACAAGGAAAATAGCAAAGATAAATCAGAAGAAAAAGGAGAATAATATGGAAGATATAGAATACTCAAATTCACTTTATCAAGTAAATGAAATATTAAAATATATGGCACCAAATCTAAAAGCTAGAATACCAAAAAGAATTATTAGTTACTTTGAAAATAATAAATCAAAAAATTATAGTTGGAGTATTGATAAATCATTACCTTTAGAAAGTCAAGATTTATTAACACCAACAAAAGAAATATTAACACTATTATATAGAGATTATATATGTGATGATATTGAAAGAATTAAAATTCAAAAAACTTTAAGTGAAAATGATATTAAATATCAAAAAGAACTGAAAGAAAAATATAATCCGGATAATATTTTTAAAAATAAACAAAAAAATATTAAAGTTACAGAAAAAGAAACTCAAGATACTACATCAATGTCAACTTGTAGAGAGTCATTTTTTATTAAAATTATAGATAAAATAAAAATATTTTTTCATAAATAGAACGTAGTAAAAAAGAACCTTTATAAAATAGATAATATAAATAAAGGTTCTTACTTTTTTAGGAGTAAGAAATGGAACAAAATATATCAAAAATAAAAAGAAGCATAAAATTATATCCGTTATTTTATGCATTTTCAGCAGATTTAATATTCTTCATACCAATAGATACTTTATTTTTAACATTAGTAAAGGGATTAAATGCAAGTGAGATTTCTGCAATTACAATGATAGGATTATTAATTTGCATATTATTACAAAAAATAATAGTAAAAATAACAAAAAATATAGGAAATAAAAATTCAATAAGACTTGGAGCATTTATGTTATTTCTATCATCAGTTATATTAACCTTTGGAAAATCATTTATATCTATTACAATATATAGAGTTATAAGTGAACTAGCTTTTATGTTTTGGAATATGACTAGTATTTTATTAAGAAATGATTTAATTTATTTAGATAAAAAAGATGAATATTATACAGTAAGAAATAATGCAAAAGTTATGTATGGAATTACAACAATGTTAACTGCATTTATTTCAGGATATTTATTTAATATAAATAAATATCTGCCAATGTATATATCAATTATAATATATTTTATAATATTTATTATATCTTTTTTATTTTATGAGGCTAAAATAAATGATGAAAGTAATAAAAAAGAAGTTGATGTTGACAATAAAAAAATCAAATTTACTTCTGTAATTTTCCTAGTAGTATTATCTAATGCTATTTTTTATTCAATAATAAGATTAGGACAAAATAATAGTAAACTGTTTATGCAATACGATTTTCAAAAAGTGTTATCCACAGAAAAAGTAGCTTATTTTATAACAACAATTGTTTTTATATCAAGGATTGTAAGAATAATTGGAAATATAATTTTTGGTAAGTTATACTTAAAAATTAAAGATAAAATGAGTATTGTATTAACAATTTTAGAGTGCACTTCATTTTTATTATTGATTTTAGGACATTTTATAGAATTTAATTTTGTAATTAAAGTAATATTGATGTCTTTAGGATTTTTCTTAATACTAGCTATTAGAGATTCGTTTCAAATATATATAGAAGATACAGCATTGAAGATTACAAAAAAGGAAGAACAACAAAAAATAATGATAGATATCGAAGTTTATAGAAAATTAGTGCAGTTGTTATTAAGTGGATTATTTACATTAATATTAATGAAATATGAATTAGTAGTTATAGAGTGTATTCTATTATTATTATCAATAGTTGAAATTATTATAAATAATAAAATGTGTAAAAAATTAGAAAAGTTAGGAGAACAAAAATGATATTAGCAATAACTCAAAGATATATTAGATTTTACATTAATAAAAGCATTTAAATATGTAACCAAAAATCTGAATTTGACGATGTTAGTATTTTTAGTTCAGTAGATAATAAAAAAGGAGTAGTATAGGTGAATCTGTAATTAAATATAATAAAAAACGACTAATAGTGTAATTTTTAAATCTTTTTATTGTATTTTTCAACAAAGTATTATATAATAGTATACATAAAAGGCTATAAACTCATAGATATATATGAGTAAAACTTTTGTAAATTAGTTGCCCAAAAACAGTACATTTAAGGAGGACAAATTATGGCAAGAAAAATCTTTGTGCTAAGAGCACATTCGTTGGTAGCAAAGGAAAAAGCAAAAACTTTGTTGAGTTTTGGAAACGATAATCAAATATGTATACCGTTTCCAGTTCTAGATGAGCTAGAAAAATTGACACATCAGTATAGTCAGCAGGGAAAGAATGCAAGAAGCATACTTGACTATATCGATTCATTTGATATAAAAAAACTTATGTCAAAGGAAGGAGTTATACAGCCCAATGGATCTTCTTTGCGGTTAGTTCATGCAAATAATGAATCAAGAATTGCTATTCCAAATTTATCAGTTGCAGATAAACAGTGTTTGGAAATAGCAATGGATTTAAAAAAAGAGAATCCAAAAACACCAGTGATATTGGTGTCAAGAAACTCATCATTGAGACTTAAAGCTAATTCAATTGGCATTAAAGCTCAAAATTTTAGGGATGATCTATTCCCAACGATTGAGGAACAGTACAAGGGAAGATTGGAAGTTGAAACTTCTGATGAGAACTTTAACAAGTTCATGGAAGATGGTAGGTTACAGATAAAAAATATTTATAACTCATCTACCATAGAGTGGTTTCCAAATGTGTTTTTACAGATAACATCTTTTTCAGGATGCTCTGCAATAGGAAGGTTTAATGGTAAAGAGATTGTTAAACTTAACTATACAGAATATCATCCTGCGAAAGTACAGACTAAAAATGCTGGACAAATAATGTTAAAGGAAGCATTATTGGAAAGCTCAGAAAGAGCTCCTATTGTTGTTGTTAAGGGAGGTGCCGGAACAGGTAAAACTTATATGTCTCTTGCAGTAGCACTTGAGGAAACTTTATATGCTAAGAATAAAAGCTATAAAGAAATACTGGTTTCAGCTCCTATTGAAACTGTTGGTCAGGAAAGAATGGGCTTTTTGCCAGGTGAAATTGAGGATAAATTTAATCCATATATTGGTGGTATCAAGGATAATTTACGACAGTTATTAAAAAATATGGATTCAAAAGATTCGGTTGCAAGTTTCTTTTCTTCAGGTAAAATTCAGATCCAGCCGATAGGCTTCTTAAGAGGTCGTACAATTACAGATACATTCTTTATCATCGATGAAACGCAGAATATTGCACCAGATGATATAAAGAGTATAGTAACGCGAGCCGGAAAGGGAAGCAAGTTTGTTTTCTTGGGTGACCCTACCCAGATTGATAATCCTCAGTTAAATGAAAGGAACAATGGACTGGTGTATCTTTCTGAAAAGATGAAAGAAACTCCACTTGCTTGGCAGATTACTTTAAAAGACGAAGAGTCAGTTAGAAGTGATGTTGCCAAACTTGCAGCGCAGATCTTATAACTACTGTAGGCAATTAATAAAACTAATTTACATTTAGAAGTCACTTTTATTTAAAGTGGCTTCTATTCATATATAAAATATTTAGTAAACTATTTATAAAAGTTATTATTTTTGATATAATAATAAATATCAAAAAAGGAGAAGATAGTATGACTAGAACAAAGTTAGCAGATAGAATATTGCCAACATATACAAAAGGCGAAGAAATATTTAATATGTCATCACATATTGTAGGTGGAGTGTTAGGAATTGTAGCAACAGTGCTTTGCATTATATTTGCAGCAATACATAGAAATGTTTATGGAATAATTAGTGGAGCAATATTTGGAACTACAATGATTTTATTATACACCATGTCTAGTATTTATCATGGATTAAAACCAGAAAGAAAAGCAAAAAAGGTTATGCAAATATTAGATCATTGTTCAATATTTTTATTAATTGCAGGATCATATACACCATTTTGTTTATGCACATTAAGGGAATATAATACAGCAATAGGTTGGACAATGTTTGGTATTATTTGGGGATTTGCAATATTAGGAATAGTATTAAATTCAATAGACTTAAAAAAATATAAGATATTTTCAATGATTTGTTATTTAGTAATGGGATGGTGTATTATAGTAAAAGTTAATGTTTTACCACAATTATTAGGAATGACAGGATTTTGGCTTTTAATTATTGGAGGAATTGTTTATACAATAGGAGCTATATTATATGGTGTTGGTAAAAAACATAAGTATATTCATTCTGTATTTCATTTATGTATTTTAATAGCAAATTTATTACAATTTTTATGTATTTTATTATACGTAATGTAAAAATAAAATTACTTTATTATATTAAAAAATATAATAAAAAATCAAAAAATTCTATATATTGTTTTTGTAATACCGCGTAGCGAACAACCGGAGCGTTAGCGAAGGGCGAATGGAGCAGCCTTACCGAAGGATTCCGAGGGCTGCGACAACAAGGTATAAAAAAACAATATATAGAATTTTGTTATATAATACAGAAATTTAATATAATAAAGTAATTTTATTTCCTGTTTTCTTAATAAAGCCTTCCTCTTTTAAAGATTTTAACTCTCTCATCATTGCACTTCTATCTACATTTAAGTAGTCAGCTAAATCTGTAAAAGTATATGGCAAAATAAAAGTTTTATTTAAAGTCCTATTTGACAAAATAGAAAAATATTCTAATATTTTTTCACGAATTCCTCTTTTTGACAAAACTTCTATGTGTATATTTAAATCAACCATTTTGCTAAGCATTAAATTAGGAAGACTAGAAATAAGTCTTTCGTGAAATTTACAATTTTTTTTACATTTTTTTTGGAAGTGATCATAAGAAAAAAATAAAACTTCACATTTCTTTTTTGCAACAACAAAAAGTTCATTATTAGTTGTTACTTGATAAAAGACTTCTCCAAAAATATCATTGGTAGAAAAGTGTTCTATTATATTTTTATTTCCTTTAAAATCATATCTAATTAAATCTGCAGTTCCATTTATTAAAAAGCAGATTTGATTTCTATTTACAAGATATGTTGTAATTATTTCACCTTTTTCAAAATATTTTACTTGAGTTTTAGAACAATGAAGACTAAAATCATGTATAAATTCTGAAATATTAAAATCTATTTTCATATAATCACCTTACATAATTATTATAACGTAAAAAAGTTGCAAATGCAACAATTAGTAATAATTAACATTAAATATATTATTTAAACCAATAAAAAAATGCTTAAATATAGGGAAAAAATCATAATTGAGTAGAAGAAATACAAAAAAACAAAATGTAACATTTTTGTAACATAATTGTAATAAAACTCGAAAATTGTTAAAAAAACAAGGAATAAAAGTACATGAAAAAAATAAAATATAAAAAGTTGCAATAGCAACAGAAAAAAACCTCAAAAACTATATAATTATAACAGCAAAACTAAGGGGGAAAGGTAATGAAAGTTATAAAAAGAGATGGACGAGCTGTAGAATTTGATAGACAAAAAATTCAAGTTGCAATTGAAAAAGCAAATAATGAAGTAAAAGGAAGAGAAAAAGCTACTAAAGAAGAAATAAAAGATATAATAAGACACATTGAAGAACTAGATAAAAAAAGAATACTAGTTGAAGATATTCAAGATATAATTGAACAACAACTAATGGATATTAAAAAATTTGAATTAGCTAAAAAATATATAGTTTATAGATATACAAGAGCCTTAGTTAGAAAACAAAATACAACAGATGAGTCAATTTTAGGATTGATAAAAACAACAAATAAAGAAGTAATGGAAGAAAATTCAAATAAAAATGCTGTTGTTGCATCTACTCAAAGAGACTTAATTGCTGGAGAAGTTTCAAAAGATTTAACAAAAAGAATGTTATTACCTGAAAAAATATCAAAAGCTCATGAAGAAGGAATTTTACATTTTCATGATGCGGATTATTTTTTACAACCAATTTTTAATTGTTGCTTAATAAATATTGGAGATATGTTAGATAATGGTACTGTAATGAATGGAAAATTAATAGAAAGCCCAAAGAGTTTTCAAGTTGCATGTACTGTTACAACACAAATAATTGCAGCAGTTGCAAGTAGCCAATATGGTGGCCAATCTGTTGATATAAAACATTTAGGAAAATATTTAAGAAAAAGTTATAATAAATTTAAAAATAAGTTAAATGAACAATATAAAGGAAAATTATCTGATGCAATTATAGACGACATTGCAAAACAACAACTACAAGGAGAACTTTCAGCAGGAGTTCAAACAATTCAGTATCAAATAAATACTTTAATGACAACAAATGGTCAATCTCCATTTGTAACATTATTTTTAAATTTAGATAAAGATGATGAATATATAGAAGAAAATGCTATGATAATAGAAGAGATTCTAAAACAAAGATATCAAGGTATAAAAAATGAAAAAGGTGTATATGTTACACCAGCATTTCCAAAGTTAATTTATGTTTTAGATGAACACAATTGTTTAAAGGGTGGAAAATATGATTATTTAACAAAACTTGCAGTTAAATGTTCTTCTAAAAGATTATATCCAGATTACATTTCTGCTAAAAAAATGCGTGAAAATTATGAGGGAAATGTATTTAGTCCAATGGGATGTAGAAGCTTTTTATCTACATGGAAAGATGAAAACGGAAAATATAAATTTGAAGGAAGATTTAATCAAGGTGTTGTAAGTATAAACTTACCTCAAGTTGGTATCATTGCTGATGGAGATGAAGAAAAATTCTGGAAATTATTAGATGAAAGATTAGAATTGTGTAAAGAAGCTTTAATGTGTAGACACTATGCATTACTTGGAACAACATCAGATATAAGCCCAATACATTGGAGATACGGTGCAATTGCAAGATTAAAGCAAGGAGAAAAAATTGATAAATTATTAAAAGATGGTTATTCAACAATTTCTTTAGGGTATATAGGATTATATGAAACAACAAAGCTAATGAAAGGTGTATCACATACAACAGAAGAAGGACATGAATTTGCTCTAAGAGTTATGAAACATTTAAGAGAAAAAACAGACGAATGGAAAAAAGAAACCGGAATTGGTTTTGGACTTTATGGAACACCTGCAGAGAGTTTGTGTTACAGATTTGCAAGAATAGATAAAGAAAAATTTGGAACAATAGAAGATGTAACAGATAAAGGGTATTATACAAATTCTTACCATGTTGATGTTAGAGAAAAAATTGATGCATTTAAAAAATTAGCATTTGAAAGTGAATTTCAAAATATATCATCAGGTGGAGCTATATCATATATAGAAATACCAAATATGCAAAAAAACTTACAAGCACTAGAAGACATTGTTAAATTTATATATGAAAATATTCAATATGCAGAATTTAATACTAAATCAGATTATTGTCATGTATGTGGATATGATGGAGAAATAAAAATAAATGATAATGACGAATGGGAATGTCCTCAATGTGGTAATAAAGATCATAATAAAATGAATGTTACAAGAAGAACTTGTGGATATTTGGGAGAAAACTTTTGGAATGTTGGAAAAACTAAAGAAATAAAATCAAGAGTTTTACATTTATAATAAATTAATTAAGAGTGTATTAATATTTTTAATACACTCTTATAGAATTATTAAATATAGATAAAGAGTATGTTGATAAAAAAAGTAAAACGTAGTATAATAAATAATAGTTTATGGGGGTGTAATGGCTTCGACATTATACTAGAAGCATGAATAGCGAGTAGTGGATTCTCGTTGGCCACTTAAAAAAACGGGAAAATAAAAATAAACGCTGATAATCAAGAATTAGCATTTGCTGCCTAATTGCGGCAACGTCTTATTAAATGTCCCACACATTTAAATAAGGCGCAATATTAGTGGGAAACAAAGCTACTTTTGCTTTAGAAGTAGTGGGTAATTAAGTAAAGCTATATTTAAATTAAACGTGTTTGTTCGTGTAATTTAAATGAAAATAAATAACAAACTGCACTCGGAGAAATTTGTGTGGAAAGTATTATGGACAGGAGTTCGATTCTCCTCACCTCCACCAATGACATATCTGCTCGAATTAGCAGATAGATTAAAAATCATTCAAATAAGTTGGATGATTTTTTTCTTTTATAATATTACCTAAAATTTATTGTTATTTTTTTGTAATGATATAATAAAAATAAAATAAAGTATTGAAAAAAATTAAATGTATAGATATAATAAAAACAATTATTTTGTTGAAGATGTTTGGTCAAATTAATGTATTATAGAATTTGTACACAAACGTGAAAAAGAAGGGAATGATAAAAATGAAAAAGAAAAAATTAATGATGATAACTATGGCATTAATGTTAATAATTACAGCAAAATCAACTTATGCAATGCAATCAAGACCAGATGGAACAAGCAAATTGGGTCAGTATGCAAATTATTATTTTACAGAAATAAGAAAAATGGAATCAACAGTATTAGGATTGCCAACAAATTTTAATATAACAACATGGTTAGATTCTAGTGGTAATGGTGTAGATGTACACATGGCAAAAAATACAGAATGGGGAACGGCAGCAATGCTTTCAGCTTCTGCTTATGGAACAGCACCAAGTGGTAATTCTTCTGCAACAACAACAGGAAATGCAACAGGGGTATATCAAATGGCAGATGGAATATGGGAATATGTGGCTGGAATATGGGATGCTAGTAATGATTATATATCAACAATAAGTGTTGCAAATCCAAGGTATTATAATTTATATACAAGCCAAGTTTCTATTCCGGGTGATTCTACAATAGAAACACAAGGATGGAAAGGCTCTTCTAATACGGTTGCATTTGTTACTTCAAATCTTCCAATATTTTCGCATAGTGAGAATACATTGTTTGGATATGATCGTGGTAATGGTGCTAATAGTGGTGGACGTGGTAGTTCACGTGCTGTAATGTTAATGGGAGCCGGACTTTAATAAACAATATAAAATAAACTAGAAAAGGAGGCAGACATTGAAAAATAAGGGAATAACACTAATAGCATTAGTAATTACAATAATAGTATTATTAATATTAGCTGGAGTATCAATTGCAATGTTAACAGGAGATAATGGTTTATTAACAAATGCACAGAAATCTTCATTTGCAACAGAAATGAAAGCTGTAAAAGAACAAGTAGACTTGAAAAAAACACAAATGCAATTAGAAAATATAGGTTCAAGTACAAGTGGACAAATATTTGAAAACAATGTAAATATTACAGATAAAATGCCTAATACATTAAAACAAGAAATAATGTATTTTAGAGATGGACAAGACAAAGAAAAGAAACCATCAGATTATAATGTAGAAAACTTTGAAAAATATATAATAAAATCTGAAGATGGAAAAATAGAAAGAATGTATGTAATAGATAAAAAAACAGCAAATGGAAAAGAAAATACATATATATATGATGAAAAAACAGATATAGTATATAAAATAAAACAAACTAAAATTGGAGGAAAAACATATCATAGTTATGAGGCTATGTCATTAGGAAATGGAGGAACAGCAGAAGATGAAGACAGTACAGATACCTCTAAAGGAGATAAAACAGCAAAAGCAAGTAATTATGAAAAAAATGGAGATGTATATTTAAATACACCAGATTTACAAAACTTAGATCCAGAAACAACATATTATATAACATATGATGAAAGTGGAAGTAATCCATATATAGCAGGAAGAATAGATAGAATAGATCCACCAGGAAACTGGTATAATTATGGAGAAAAGAAGTGGGCAAATGTAGTAACAGTGTCCAATAATCAAGTTGTATGGTGGGTATGGATACCAAGATATAAATATGTAGCAAATGCATCAGAACAAATGGTGGATGTAAAATTTGTGAGCATAGAAAATGAATATAAAAATGGTTCAGGACAAGTAGAAGAATTATCAAGTGAATATAAAATGCCAGAAAGTTTTAAATTTGGGGACGAAGAAAATGGATATAAAGAGTTAGCGGGATATTGGATGGCAAAATATGAAACACAAGAAGAAGTATCGGAATTAATAGCAACAGAACCAAGTATAAATTCAATAAAAGTCTATACAAGTAAAACAACAGCAGATACATATAATATATTTATAAATGGAGAAAGAAAATATGAAAATGTAACATTACCATATAATATAACTGGTTTAAAAGCAAATACAAAATATGATATATGTGTGGCAAATGGAGAAAACATAGTAGCTAGAAAACAAGTAACAACAAAGGATATAGAAGTTTCATTAGAAGGATTAGATCAAAGCCATACTTACTATGTAACATATGATGAAAATGGAAATAATCCTCAAATAGCTGGAAGAATGGATAAAGTACAAAGACCAGAAAATTGGTATAATTACGGAGAAAAGAAATGGGCTAATATAATAACTGTTAATGGAAGTTCAGTAGCATATTGGGTATGGATACCAAGATATGAATATATAACAATAAATGCGATGAATCAAACAGATATAACATATATACCAGTAACTCAAACAGATCCAGACCCTGGATATAAAATACCAGATAGCTTTAAATTTGGAGATGAAGAAAGTGGATATAAACAGCTAGCAGGATATTGGATAAGTAAATATGAAGTAACAGAAGATCCAGAAACAATAGGATTAAATCCACAAATAGGAGGAATAACGGTAACAGCAAGCAAAGCAGCAAGTGATAGGAATTATGATGTATATGTGGATGGAGAACTAAAATATAGTGGTGTGTTACCACATACAATTGATGGACTAGAGCAAAACAAAAAATACGAAATATATGTATTAAAAGATGGAATGATGTTGGGTGCAGATGATGTGACAACGAAAGCTATAGAAATAGATATGACTGGATTAAATAAAGAACATACATATTATGTAGTATATAATACAGATGGAACAAGTCAATTAACATCAATAACAGAAGCGGAACCGGAAAATTGGTATAATTATAGTGAGAAAAGATGGGCAAATATAGTAACCAAAAATGAAGATGGAAGTCAAGAAGCATGGTGGGTATATATACCAAGATATGAATATAAAACAGAGACCGGAGGACAAATAGTAGATATAAAATTTATACCAAAAGAACAAACAGATGCTGATCCTGGATATGTAATACCAGATAGCTTTAAATTTGGTGATGAAGAAAATGGATATAGACAATTAGCCGGATATTGGATAAGTAAGTATGAAGTAAGTGAATAAAAATACTATATATAAAAAATAAATTCTATGTAAAAGCATAGAATTTATTTTTTATATTATTTGTAAATATATTGATTTTTATAATTTTGTTATGATATTATAAGATTGTAAAAAATATAAAGGAGATGAATATTATGATATATATTATAATAGCAATAGTTGTTTTATTAGTTATATATGTTTTAACACAATACAATTCATTTGTAAAATTAAGAAATACAGTAAAAGAAGCATTTTCAACAATGGATATTTATTTGAAAAAGAGATGGGATTTAATACCAAATTTAGTAGAAACAGTTAAAGGGTATGCTAAACATGAAAGTGAAACATTAGAAAAAATTGTGCAAGCAAGAAATTTATCTTATGATAAAATGTCAGAAACAGAAAAAATTGAAGCAAACCAAACTATAACTTCAGGATTATCAAAATTGATTGCGATAGCAGAAAATTATCCAGAATTAAAAGCTAATGGAAATTTTACCCAATTAATGGCAGAATTGTCAAAAACTGAAGAAGATATAGCTAACTCTAGAAAATATTATAATGGAGTTGTAAAAGAAATGAATACAAAAATAGAAATGTTCCCAAGTAATATAGTTGCAGCTATTTTTGGATTTAAACAATCAAAAATGTTTGAAACAAGTGAAGAAGAAAGAAATAATGTTAAAGTGAGTTTTTAGGTATGATAAAAAATAAAAACAAAACAAAGGTAATGGTAATTTTTTTTATATGGATAGTACTACTTATTTTAATTCCATTAATAACCTCAAAGATAAATGATATTAAGAAAAAAGAAAATATTTCATATATTTCGTCTGGATATGAAATAGAAAAATATGATATTGCTTTAGATGTAGGTAAAAATAGCAAAATTGATGTAACAGAAAATATAACAATAAAAGTGCCAAATGATGGGCAATTTAATGGTATTTATAAATCAATTCCATTATGGCAAAGATATTATAATGAAGATGGAAAAGAAATAAAAAGAAAAGTTGATATTACTAATTTTAGAGCGATAGGAGAAAAGTTTGTTTTAAATAAAAAGAATGATAAAATCGGAATTAAAATTGGTAGTGCTCGCACTACCATTAATTCTGGAATCCATACATATACAATAAAATACAGATATAATATAGGAAAAGATTTAAATAATAAAAAAGATGAATTTGTATTTAATGTTTTTGATAATTATGATAATACAAGTATAAACAATGTATCTATAAGTATTAATATGCCTAAAAGTATAGGAGACAGTAAAATAAAATTTGTAAATGAAAATAAAGATATAACTAAAAATGTTAGTTATAAATTAGAAGATAATTCAATTAAAGCAGATGTAAATAATTATAAATTAGATAATGCACTTACTATAAAAATAGATTTACCTAATAATTATTTTGTGGGAAGCACTTACAATTATGGATATATAAGTTTATGTATATATATCATAACAATTGCTATTGCAATTGCAACATATATAATGTGGGCTAAATATGGAAAAAACTTTGAAAGAAAATATAAAACAGTTGAATTTTATGCACCTGATGACTTAGATGCATCAGAAGTAGGATATGTTTATGGAGAAACTAGTATAAAAAAATTAGTAACAGCGCTATTAATACAATTGGCTAGTAAAAATTATATAGCAATTGAAAAAATAGAAGGTGAAAAATATAAGATAATTAATATAAAAGAAAATAGTTCTAAATTAAAGAAATTATCTATAAATGAACAACTTGTATATTCAGAATTATTTAAAAAGGGTAATGAAAATATACTAAGTGAAGATAAATCTTTTGTTAATATATTTCCTAAAATAAATAGTAGTTTAGAAAATGTTTTTGATAAAAAAATAAATGATAATAAATCTAAAAAATTATCTAATATAACAATTTTAGTATTATTATGTTCTGTTATTGCGTGGACGATTTCATATATTTATATAAATGATTTAAATCCTCAATTAAATTGGTTATGTATTTTATCGTTTATATCAATATTTATTACTGGTTTTTTTGCTATATTTATGCAGAGAAAAACAGAATATGGAGAAACAATTACTGCTAAAGTATTAGGATTTAAAGATTATTTAATTCATGCAGAAAAAGAAAAAATTGAAAAACTAGTTGAAGAAAATCCAAATTATTTTTATGAGATATTACCATACACTTATGTTTTAGGAGTTTCAGAAAAATGGATAAAAATATTTGAAAAAAATAATATTCCTAATATAGATTTGGGTTCAATAAATAATTATGAGAATAGATTATTTATAATTTAAAAATATTAATTATATGGAGATAGAAAATGAAAAAAAATAAAAAGATTTTATATAGCATTTTATTAGCTGTAATTATTATATTAACATCTACTGTAGCATTTGCGAGCAATGGAGGGATTGGTATATTATCTATAATATCTATACTGTTTAGTTTGGTGTTTTTTTCCTTTCCTTATATAGTATTATTAATTATAATTTCATTTATATCAAAAGCAAAAAACGGAAATATAACTAATAATTTAGCAAATAATAAAACAAATGTTGAAAATAATGATAATACTAATGATGAAAGTCCAGTAGTTGCTATAGATCATAATTATATTGATACAGAAAGAAATGTAGTAAAAAACATAATTAAACAAGAAATACAAAATCAAAATGAAGATATAAAAAAATTTACAACGATAAAACTAAATACAAAGAAAAATGTATTAATATTAATTTTGGGATTATTGATATTAGTTGATATGATAATGTGGTTTTTTAATGAGTCATCATTTGTAATTATTGGATTAGCTATATTTTCAATTTTATTGTATTTATTTTTAAATAATAGATTTAATATAGTAAATGTAATTTACAGAAAAGCTAAAAAGAATCCAGATATGGATATACTAGACATAGTAAATGAATTTAAAAATAATAAGAAAAATATTATAATACCAAATTATTTAAAATTAAGTATAATTTTAGTAATAGTAATAGTAGGTCCGATTATATATTTTTATAATCCAAAGTTATTATATAAAAAATATGATAATGGATACGAGTTATATAAATGTACAAAAAACATAATTGATGTTAATAAAGAAATAATTATTCCAGATACATATGAAGGAGAAAAGGTAATTGCAATAGGAGAAGGTGCTTTTAAAAATTCGAATATAAGTAGAATAAAATTGCCTGATACAATAGAAAGTGTAAAAAAAGATGCTTTTTATAATTGTAAAAATATAAATAGTATTACTATCCCAAAAGGAGTTAAAGAAATAAGAGCATCAGCTTTTGAAAATTGTACTAATCTAATGAGTATTTCTTTACCAGAAGGATTAACAGAAATAAGGGCAAATGCTTTCAAGAATAATGAAAGTTTATCAAATATAGAATTACCAGAAAGTTTGACATATTTAGGAGCAGGAGTATTTTCAGAGTGTAGTAGTTTAAAAGAAATTACTATTCCAGAAAAAGTAATAGAAATTAATGGCAATACTTTTGAATATTGCACTTCATTAAGAAAAGTAAATTTACATGATAATATTATTTCTATACACGGTGAAACGTTTGTTGGAGATATAAATTTAAGAAAAATAACCTTGCCATCTAAAATAACGGAAATCAAAGGAAATACATTTGAGGGTTGTTCTTCTTTAACATCTATAGTAATTCCAGAAGGAGTAACAAGAATTGGTGGACATGCCTTCTATGGTTGTAGTTTGTTAAGTTCTGTAACTGTACCATCAACAGTAACAGAAATAGGTAGTTCAGCATTTAGACAATGTATATCTTTAAAAAAAATAAAAATACCTAAAAAAGCAGTAGTTAATGAAAGAGCGTTTAAAGAAAGTCCAACAAAAATAACTTATTATTAAAAGGAGAATATAATGGACAAACAATATAAATTTATACATTTGTTATATGTTCCAACTATGAATTGCAATATGCAGTGCAAGTATTGTTATTTAAAAGAAAATACAATTGATTTAAAACAAGATGATAAATATTTACAAACATTAGAATATGCAATAAAAAAATTTAAGGAATCAAATGTAATCCCATTTAATGTTTCATTGCATGGTGGAGAAGTAACAACATTATCTAAAAAAGATTTTAGAGATATAATTAAATTTATATCTAATTATTACATAGAAAACAAGGAATTGATTGAAAGTAACGGTTTTAAATTAGGAAGTCCACATATAAAAACTAATTTGTTAAATTTAGAAAAACATATAGATACAATAAAAGAATTTAATGTTTCAATTAGTGGAAGTTTAGATTTACCATTTTCCTTGCATGAAGAATATAGAGTAACAAAAGGTAATCAAAAAACTTTAAATAAGATATTAGAAAATATAAAATTATTAGAAAATATTCCAAACAAAAAGAAAGTATCAGCAACAATTTTTAAAGAACACTATGATAAAATAAATGAGATTATAAATGATATAAGGTTTTTAGATGAAAATACTTGTTTAAATATGAATGATTTTAACTTTATGATAGGATTTGTTTCTGGAAAAGATGATTTATTACATGCTATGACAGAAGAAGAACAAGTTGATTTTTATAAAAAGATTAATAAAGAATTTATGGGAACCTCTTTAGAAAATGGATTAAAAAATTCTTGGTTTGCTGAGTTTAGCCCAGCATATTGTACAAATTGTGATAATTGTGGAGAAAAATTCTTTTTACTAGAAAGAGATGGAGATATATATTCTTGTGTAAGAGGACAAAAAAACAAAGAATTTTATTATGGAAATATTTATAATAATTCAGTAGAAGAGATTTTAAGAAATGCTCAGGCGCAAATATTAAAGAATCATAATAAAGTAGATTTTAATGAAGAATGTACGAAATGTAAATATTTATATTTATGCAAAACGGGTTGTCCTTATGTTAAAAATGTATATAATTCGGATAAATCTTATACATGTAAATTACAACAGGAAATATATAAAGATAATAATGAATTATATCCATTGGATAAATTTAACGAAGAGTCTGTGTATATATATTTAAATAAAATGCATCCAATAATATCTAATAAATATTATCCTAATATAAAAAATAATATGGAGTCAAATATGGTTGATATTTTAAAAATAATAGAAGAAGATAAAAAATTGAAAAACATTTATAGTTCAGATATATTTATATTAAAAGTTGACAATAAAGAGTATAAATTAGAATCGCAAATATTAAAAACTACAAGAGATATTTTATATTTAACAGATGAAAGTAAAATAAAAGTATATATAAAAAAAGGAGTTTTAGAAGACTGTGATTATCCTTCAAATAATTCTTTATACATGATGTTATTAACAGGAGATACGATTCAATATGGTGATGAGCAAAGAGTAAAGCAAGAACATATAATGACACATCAAATATATACAAATACTATAAAACAATATGAATCTGATAAGAATGGATTTTATTGTGTTGATATAACAGATTTATTAAAAATGTATTATAAAAAGTTATCAACGGTAAATGCAAATAATTTGTTTTTTACTACAAATGAATTAAGAGATTATCATTATAGTAAACAAAAGATAAATGCATATTATCATATACAAGCAATAAATTTACCATTTCAAAATATAGAATTCTTTTATATTGATTGTAGGGAGGAAATAAAATGATAGATAAAAAACCAAAGACTTATAATGAAATAATAAGATTGAAAAAATGTTATACTCTTTCAAATTATTTTTTAGATGTAACTGAAAATATGTTTAATGAGATATATGATTTTTTAAGTCTAGATTCAAAAAATACAATTTTAGCAAATAGAGAAAATATATTTTTAGTTGATACTAATAACAAGGTAGTAAAGAGTTTTAAAGTGACATCAAAAAATTCGTCATTTGATCAAATAAATATTAATAATGATAAATTTTCTGTAACACCTCATTATGACCCAAGTTCTAGTTATTCAAGTGGAGGATCATCAAGTAACAATAACAACAATAATAATAATAATAATAGTTAAAATATAATAAAAGAGCTAACTATATTAGTTTATGATATAGTTAGCTCTTAAAAGATTATATATTTCTTAGTAAGGTAAACCAAGAGTTATAAACATATTTACACATAGTTAAAATGTTTAATTTATCAACATTATCTTGAGCAATTATATTAGAAACAAATAATGTATTATTGTTTGCACAATATTTTACTTCGCCTAATTTTTGACCTTTAACAATAGGAGCAGAAATATTATCATTTAATACAACTTCTTGAGAAATATTTTTATCATTTTCTTTTTCTACTAATACACCGCAATCATCCTCAAAGACAGCATCGACAGATTTATTAACTCCTTTGTTTACATTAACGCTTTTTAATTTATCTCCTTTTTTAGCAAATTGCTTGAATGAAAAATTATTAAAACCATAATTTAAAAGCTTTTCTGCTTCACTAAATCTTTTAGCAGAAGTTGGGGCTTTCATTATAACAGCGATTAAAGATAGATTATCTCTCGTTGCACTTGCAGATAAATTAAATAATGCAAGTGAAGTAGAACCTGTTTTTAATCCAGTTGCACCTTTATAGTTTCTTATTAATTTGTTAGTATTTACAAGTTCAGATTTACCATCTCTTAAACTATCCATCCAAATAGTTGTATAATCTTTTATTTTAGGATGCTTTTGTAATAATTCTCTTGACATAAGTGAAATATCATAGCTAGATGTCACATGTCCATCTTCATCAATTCCATGACAATTTTTAAAACAGGTATCATTCATACCTAATTCTTTGGCTTTTTTATTCATCATTTCTACAAAAGCTTCTTCAGAACCAGCAATATGTTCCGCCATTGCTACTACACAATCATTTGCAGAAACTACACAAATAGCCTTTAACATGTCAGAAACAGATAAAGTTTCTGTTTGATCAAGCCATATTTGTGATCCCCCCATAGCTGATGCATGTTCACTACAAGAAATTTGGTCATCTAAAGAAAGTTTTCCACTATCTATTTGTTCCATTATTAAAAGAAGACTCATGACTTTTGTAACACTAGCAGGTCTTAATTGTTCATGTGCATTATAAGAATATAATACTTGACCTGTTGATTGTTCAATTAAAATGGCTGAACCAGATTCTAAAGATAATTTATTATCATCTTGATTAGATTGACTAATTGTAGGTACGGTTAAATCAATAGTTGACCATATATAAGAATCACTTATTGCAAAAGTACAAGGAGTAATATAGAAAACAATTGTTAATAGTAAAATAGAAGATATTATAATTTTAAATTTATGCATATAAATCCCTCCAATAATTACTAAAGTATATGCATATAAAATAAAATTATGAGCCTGATTTTACTAAACTTATAGTAACATTATTTTTTGTGTTACTAGCTTTTATTTTAATATCTTCATTTAAATTATTTACAAATTTTAAATCATAACCTCCATATGCAACAGCTGCATCTTTTCCTTTTTTAATATAAGGAACATCATTGCTATGAGCATGTCTTTCTGTGACTTTAAGTCCGTTTACTTTTAAGACAGCATTATACAGAGTGGTGCTAACTTGACAATTTCCACCACCTAGACCTTTTTTTACTTGCCCATTAGATGTAAAAATATCAGCTTCTTGATAACCTTTAGCTTTAGTTGCTTTACCTACTGTATTACAAAAAGAAAAAGTTTCTCCGCGCCTTAACAATTGTATCATTTAAAGTAGAACATGTAATTGTTAAATTGTTTTGTCTAGCACTATCTTTGGTATAAATTTTAGTAGAAAAAGTTGCAAGTTGTTGTTCATCATTTTTTTCTTTTGATTCATTATTTTCTTTGGATTTAGTGGCTGAAATTTTTTGAGAAGTATATGGTTCTATTGCATTCTCTTCTGTATTAGTGTTGTTTGTTCTAGTATCTGAATTATTAGAATTAGAATTAGAATTTGTATTTGTGTTTGTATTGGTACTATTTATTGAAGTATTTTCAGTATTGTTATTTTGTGTATTCGATTTATTGCTTTTGTTTGCAAAGAAAAAATAAGCACCGCAAATTAAAACTATTATTATAACAATAATAATTAAAAAATATTTTTTATTCATAAAAATCTCCTTTGATATTTCTTATTAATTATATAAGTTTGTTAAGCAAGTACAAAAATAATTAATAATTATTTTAATAAATATTATTACCCAAAAAAGTCAATAATATTGACAAAATTTAAAAATATAGTATAATAATATATGTATATATTAAAAAAATAGGAGAAAAATATGTTAGCAAAATATTGGAAAAAAATTTGTATATTAATTTTAATAATAGCTTGTATTTTTAATATTATGGCTAAATTAATAAAAAAGGTATCTCTAAATACAGAATTAGAGGACTCTGCAAAATACATATATCAAGAACAAATAAAAGAAATAAAAAAATAAATAAATAGTGCTTGAAATATATTTTAAAATATGATAATATATTATTTAGCAAATTTTATTAACTATTAAGAAAGAGGTGAATTCATAATGAAAAAAGATTTACATCCAGAATACAATCAAACAACAATCACATGTGCATGTGGAAATGTTTTAGAAGTTGGATCAACAAAGAAAGATTTAAAAGTAGATATATGCTCAAAATGTCATCCTTTTTGGACTGGTAATTTAAGATTAGATACAACAGGTGGTAGAGCAGATAAATTTAAAAAGAAATATGGTCTTGCATAGAGATTGGGAGTTTGGTATACATCAAGCTCTTTTTTTATATTATAGGAAAGTTCTCCGAACTTCCTATAATATAAATATATTGCACAGAAATTTGCTTTGCAAATTTCACGCACGAACAAAGACGCGGACTTTAAAATGTTTTAATAAGAACAAAAGTTATTAATGTCTGCTTTTGTTCTTATAAAAAATTTCTTTAAATTTCTTATTTTGTTTTTTAGAATTATTAATTTATAAAAAATATTGAAATAAATAAAATATATGTATATAATACTAGTAATATATACGGAGGAAAATATGTTAAAAAAAGATTCTGGAATAACATTAATGGCTTTACTTATCACTATAATAATTTTATTAATATTGGTAGGAACAGCTATATATACTGGTACAAACTCAATTCAGAGTAGTACAATTACTAATTTTAAAACTGAAATGAAAGAAGTTAGGCTACAATTAAATTCTTTAGAAGAGATTGAAAAATATAAAAAAAATGATAATGATGTTTTGACAGATGAACAAATTAATTTCATAAATAAAGTACAGACACAATTAAATTCAGAAAATATTAATATAGTATTAAATACAGACAATTTTAAATATTTTTCAAAAGAAAAAATTAAAGAGTTATCTAATTTGGATATTTCTAGAGGAATGTATATTGATGCCAAAAATAAATATGTGGTAAGTAGTATTGGAGAAGAATACGATGGGAAAACTTACTATATGTTAGAAGAATTAGAAGATAATTTATATAATGTAGAGGAAAATATTAAAGATTCAGGAACTGTAACATATGATGTTGCAAATTATGGATTAATTATAGAAATATCAAATATAAATTATTCAGCACCATATGTTGAAAAAGGAAGTATAGAATACAAATTGACTACAGAAGATACTTGGAACACTGTTGCAGAAAATACATCAACTACAAATATTAAATTTAGTGTTGAAAAAAAAGGTGTATATGAAATAAAAGTTACAGATGCAAAAAATAATTATAATATAGCAACGATAGAAATAAAATAAAAATAGTTGAATTCAGTATTTAGATACTTTAGGCTATGTAATGAAATTGTAATATAAAATTTAATAAAAAAGGTTGACATTAATAAAAAATAAGTATAAAATAAAAATGATGAAACAAAAGAAAATTTTATATGTATTTAAAATTTATATTTGTGTATAAATAAAAGAAAAATATAAATACTAAATATATATCAAATTAAAAAGTGAGGAGAGAAAAAAATGAAGAATTCAAATTTAATTAAAATGTTTTTAGTAATGGTAGTAAGTTTATGTTTAATATTGGTAGCAACATATACATTTGCTGATGATGAAGGAACAACACCTATAGATTTAACTAATAGTATAGTAGATACATCAAATAATACAACAACTAATACAGAAAATAGTACAGATACAAATTCTGATTCAAATACAAATACAGATAACTTTGTATCATTAGATGATAATGTTAGTAATACAAATACAAACTCAAATACTAATTCAACATATAATAGTTTAGTAACAACTAATAATACTAATAGTTCTTCATACAACACAAATAATACAAATTTACCTTCAACAGGTTTAGAAGGATCTGGATTAACAGTGGCTTTAATAGTTATATTAGCAATATCAGGTGTGTATGCTTTTAAGAAAATAAGAGATTATAAAAATATTTAATTAATAAAAAATAAAAGTAAGCGAAAGTTATATCAACTTTCGCTTTTTGCTTTAATTATTAATCTATTTGAATTTGAGTTATTACACGTAATAAGTGTTACTTGTTTAATTGATTTATCTTCATATATAACTTTTTGAGTTTCGTTATTTTTTACTTCAAAACATTCAAATATTTTATATGATAAAGAGTTTCCACTCATATCATGTATTAAAATTACATCATTTATTTTTAATAAATTCAATTTGCTAAAAAATTTATAATTATCAAAATTATGTCCAGCTATACATAAATTGCCATATTCATTTGGATCAGGTCCATAAAATTTACAAGGAGCTATTTTTAGTAGCTTATCATTAGTTTCGGAAAGTATTGGATAATATAAGTCTATTTTAGGTATTTCTATTAAGCCAATAACAGAATATTCAATTCCTTCATCTACATAGTTATTAATATGGTTAGAATTTTGAGTACTATATAATTTTGAAATATTATAATTATTTGTTAGTTTTTTAGATATATTTTCTTTTGAATTCATATTATTAATATAGTAAAAATATATGCTTATAATAACAATAAATAAGAATATCGATATATATAATTGAAATTTAAAAAAATTTTTTTTCTTTTTATTATTTAAAGAAAAATTCGAATTATTATTTTTATAGTATAAAATTTGATTCAACTAAATCACCCTAATTTATATATTAATAGTTAGTTTGTACAAATATTATAAAAAAATAATAGGATAAATTTTGAAAATTAATAAAAATGTTGCAAAATAAAAAATAATAGTATAAAATTAAAACGAAAACTATGAGATAAATAGTGAAAATACAAAGGAGGAAAATTATGAAAATAAAGCAAGCAAAAGGTATAACATTAATAGCGTTGGTAATAACAATAATAGTTCTTTTAATACTAGCAGGAGTAACAATTAGCATGTT
>CAKPAX010000002.1 GCA_934133175.1 uncultured Clostridia bacterium
TTAGTAAAAGAAATACTAAAAAATGGAGATGTAAAAACAGTTTTTGATGTGGAAAGTAAATTAAAACAATCATTTGGGAAAGTAATTCAAAGTATGTTAGAAGAAGAAATGAATGAACATTTAGGGCATGAAAAATATGAATATTCTAAAGAAAATAAAAATAATTACAGAAATGGAACTTCAACTAAAAAAGTAAAAAGCAACTTAGGTGAATTAGAAATAAAAATTCCAAGAGATAGAAATGGAGAATTTGAACCAATAATAGTTCCAAAACACAGTAGAGATATATCAAACATAGAACAACAAATAATAAACTTGTATAGCATGGGAACTAGTACAAGAGAAATTAGTAATTATATAGAAGAAATGTATGGATTTAGTGTATCAGCAGAAATGGTAAGTAATATAACAGATAAAATAATACCAGAAATGGAAGAATGGAAAACAAGAAGATTAGAAGATATATATCCATTTGTATATATAGATGCAATTCATTTTAATGTAAAAGAAAATGGAGTGATAGGAAAAAAAGCAGCCTATGTAGCAATGGGAATAAGTAAAGAAGGAATAAAAGATATATTAGTATTATCATCAGATGGATTAACAGGTATAAAAGAAGCAATACAAGTAGCGTTTCCCAAAACAGAACATCAAACATGTATAGTACATTTGACAAGAAATACATTAAAATATGTATCACATAAAGACAAATACAAATTTGCACAAGATTTAAAAGCAATATATACAGCATCAGATGAAGAAATAGGAAAAAAATTAATGTATGAAGTAGCTGGAAAGTGGAAAGAAAAATATCCAACAGCAATGGATAGATGGGAAGAAAATTGGGGAATAATAAGTCCATTCTTTAAATTTAGTCAGAAGATAAGAAAAATGATATATACAACGAATTCAATAGAAAGTTTAAATAGCTGTTATAGAAGATTAAATAAATCAAGAAATGTATATCCAACAAAAGAATCATTAATGAAAGTATTATATTTATCAACAAAGAAAGTAACAAAAAATTGGACAAGTAAAGTACCAGAATGGGGTGAAGTTTTGAGAGAACTAGAAATAATATATAATGGAAGAATATAAAATATTAAAAAAGTAAAAATCATAAGATAAGTACTTACAATTTTTACTTTAAATGTTATACTATAATTAGTTATTAAATTTCATAAAAGGTAAAAACGATTTACACAAAAATTTTTACAGTCTCGTTTTAGAACACAGTTCTACTAATAAAGTGAAACACGTAATCCAATGTAGCCGCTGCTGTCAGTCGTGCTATCGAGAATACGATGAGAAGCTGGAAAGTAGAAGCCGTTGCCGTTGTAAATGCCTCCCCTACCACTACAAGGACTGTTGGTGACGGTAGTTTTCTCTAATGTCCATTCAAATTCATTTCCTGCAAAATCATATATATTCATTTTTTTATTTTGTTCACTTGCTCCTGTTGTTAATAATATACTACTTGAATTTGATTTTTCTCCAGTTATATCATCATATGATTTATTACTATCATTATATTTCTTTGCTTTTGCACTATTTATTGTAAATGTACTATTCTTATAATTTCCCCAACTTGTACTATTTTGTTTTATATAATATTGTGCTGTTTTTGTACTTGTATCCCAATTACCTTTTACTTCTAAAAACTTACATACTAAATCCCATTGTATTCCATACATTAAACTACTTGTTTTATCTCCTGTACTCATTTCATTTGCTAATTGTTGTGCATCACTACAATACACATTATTATATGGTATCATATCTTTTTTACTTACTGCTTTTGGTGAATTACTTGTTATTTCTGTTCTACTATATCTTGCTAAACTTGTATCATCATCACTACCTGCTATTCCTGCTTCATATCTTCCTATATAAAATCCTTTATTTGTATATATACTACTTAACATTTTATTATAATTTGTATTATATTCATTATATGTTAATCCACATCCATTATTTAATGCTTTTCGTGCATCTGTTAATCCTTCTGTACTTGCTGTTACTAATGTACTTCCATCCATAGCATACCATTCATCTGTCCAACTATCTCTATAATCTTTTGCATATGCTATTAAATCTGCCTTTATGTTATCATAATCAGTACTACTTGTTGCACTTGTAAATACTATCGCTGGTACTTCTACCCATACCCATTCATTTTGTTTGCTATCTATCATTACTATTCCTGTTGTTTCGTTTGTGTTTGAATCTATTGTTGAACCTTCTGGTTTTGCTGATGTTGCTTGTTCTTTTACTGTTCTTGTATCTTCTGCTGGTTTCTTTGTTCCATAATCTATTCTTGTATCTTCATCTTTTTTACTGTCATCTTTTCCTGTTTTATTTGTTGTAACTCCTTCTGCTGTTATTGTTACTTCATAACTTCCTTTTTTTACTGTCCATGGTAAGTTATTTTCTGTTCCATTTTTTGTTATTTCTGTTCCTTTTATTTTTCCTATTTCTGCTTCTAATATTGTTAAATCTATTACCCCTTCATCATTTACTTTTGATGCCATTACTGCTAATTTTACTTGCTCCTCAAACTCAGACTTATCTGTTGTATCTTTTGCACTTGTTGCCTGTTTTAATATTCCATTTTCTCCTGTCAACATGCTAATTGTTACTCCTGCTAGTATTAAAAGAACTATTATTGTTATTACCAACGCTATTAATGTTATACCTTTAGCTTGCTTTATTTTCATACTTTTTCCTCCTTCGTACTTCTACTATTTATCTCATAGCTTTCTATCAAATTTTATACTATTATCCTTACATTTGCAATACCTTTTTTCATTTTTTATAACATATCACTTCATAAATTTCCAAAATCTGTCAATGGGGACGTAGATTTTTGACAGCTTCATTATATGTAAACTTTTCTTATTGTCTCTCTTCCTATCTTCGTTTTCTCTGCTCAACGACTTTAAACTGTTCATTTTAGTAACAACATCATAAAAACTAATTTTCTAAATACTTCTATCTATAATTATTAGACTCATAATAAGAACAAAAGTCAATAATTTTATAATTTTAAAATTTTAGTCCACTATGGGATTTATTTTTTTGTTTGGGAATTTAAAGATTTAAAATTATTTTTGTTTTAAAAATTCTTCTATAGTTATATCAGCCTGTTCTAAGATGCTTTTTAATGTACCTTTTGCAATTTCAGAATGCATCGGAATAATAACAATTTTATTAGTAAAATCATTTCGAAATTTCACATGACTACCTTTCTGTGAAACCTTATAGAAACCAAATTTATACAAAATTTTATAATATCACGAGGTGGCAATATAGGATATTTTGAACTCATATTGTCACCTCCAATGTAGTTATAAATATATTATTGGGTTGTTTAGGCTCTTCGTTTTGATAATACAATTCAAGAGCTTCTTTTAAATTTGCTAAAGCTTCTTCTATTGTTTTTCCTTGTGAAGCAACACTATTATCTAGACATTTTGCAATGTACCACGTATCTTCTTTTTGTATCATCACATTATACTTTATACTCATACATCCTCCTTGTAAATATTATTTAATTGATTATATTGTTTGTACACATAAAAGTCAATATTTATTGATGTGATTTTTTCGACAAATTTTGAATTTTAGCTTATAATTCAAAAATTTGAAATTTTCCGCCACATTTACCACATTTATATTTTCTAGTAAAATTACTTTTTATTCTCTGTCTAAAAAATTCTTGGCCACATTTTTTGCAAACAACCTTATATTTATAGTTAGTATATTTTGTTTCATCATATTTTAAATTACTTTTTTCGTAATCTAATCTTTTGTTTCCAACAGTAGAAATATCATATCCTAATTTTTCATTTATATATTTAGCATACATCTTAAACTTTGCTCCATGATTACTACAATATGGCATACAATGAATTAATTCATGCATTATAGTGTTTTTTATAATTTTATCATCTAATTCTAATACCCATTTGCTTATCTCTATATGATGTTTTTTAAATACATCATATTTTACAATTATACTTCTACCTCTTTTTGTAATAGACTTTGTTGATACGTCTGGTTCTTCTTGCTTACAGCATCCATATCTTTTACAGTTTCTTCTAGCAATTTTTATATCAATATTACCTATTACATTTGTATTATTTATATCTATTCCTATATTTTTTAATTCTTTAACACATTCTTTATATAATCTATCTAGTTTTTCTTCCATATATTTCTCTTTCTATTTCTATAATATATAAAACACAGGCTAAGTTAAAGTCCTGTGTTTTTACATTATTACATTGCTCTTCTAAATAATTCTATGAAGTCTTCTTTTGTCACTTCTCTTGGGTTTCCTGGTTTACAAGGATCTGCCATTGCTTTTTCTGCAAGCATTTCGAAGTCTTCTGCTTTTGCTCCATAATCTTTTATTGTTGTTGTAATTCCTACTGATTTCCCTAATTCTGATATCATCCATACAAATGTATTTATAACATCTTGATCATTTAAGTTTGCAGCATCTGGTCTTCCTATTTCACATAGGATTTCTCTAAATCTTTGTGCTGTTGCTGGATCTTCTCCATTAAATCTCATTACTGTTGGTAATAACATTGCATTTGCAATTCCATGAGGTGTATCATATACAGCTCCTAATTGATGAGCCATAGAATGAACTATTCCTAATCCAACATTAGAGAATCCCATACCAGCTATATATTGAGCAAGTCCCATCATTTCTACTGCTTCTGGATCTTTTTCATTTACTGCTGATGTTAAATATTTAAATATTAGTTTTATAGCTTTCATATGAAACATATCTGACATTTCATTATGTGCTTTTGTTATATATCCTTCTACTGCATGTGTTAATGCATCCATACCTGTAGCAGCTGCTAATCCTTTTGGCATTGATGCCATAAGTTCAGAATCTATTATTGCTAAAATTGGTATATCATTAGGGTCTACACATACCATTTTTATTTCTCTTTCTTCATCTGTTATAACATAATTTATTGTTACTTCTGCTGCTGTACCTGCTGTTGTTGGTAATGCTATTACTGGCATTCCTCTGTTTACTGTATTTGATAATCCATTTAAAGATTTTATATCTGCTCTATCTGGGTTTGTCATTAATATTGATATTCCCTTTGCAGTATCCATACTAGATCCTCCACCTACAGCTACTATAACATCTGCATTTGAAGCTTTACAAGCTTCAACACCATCTGTCACATTTTTTATTGTAGGATTTGGTTTTATTTCTGAATACAAATCATAATCTATACCTGCATTTGTTAAAATATCTTCTACTTTTTTAGCAACTCCTGCCTCAACTAATGATTTATCACTTACTAAAAATACTTTTTTAAATCCTCTTTTTTTAATTTCTCCAGCTAGTTCTTCTCTAGCACCTCTTCCAAAATATGAAGTTTCATTTAAAACAAATCTTGTAGACATTCTACATTCCTCCTTTGAATATTAAACATTATATATTAAAGACCAAAATGGTATTTAATCAAATTAATCACCTAAAGCAATACCTATATCTCTTGCTGTTTTTACTAAATCATGATCCATAGTAACTCTTCTTAAATTACTTTCTGCTGTGTTTCCTGATACTGCTCCAATTTTTTTATTTTGTCCAACAACATCTTCTAATGATGCATAATCTAATTTTCCATTTTTTATTACTGCTAATGTTCCAAATTTTCCTTCTAATGCAAGTTCCATAGCTTTTGCACCATATTTAGTTGATAGGACTCTATCAAATGCTGTAGGTGTTCCACCTCTTTGCATATAACCTAAAGTTGTATTTCTTGCTTCTAAACCAGTTATTTCTTCTAATTGTTTTGCAACAACTTGTCCAATTCCTCCAAGTTTTGTATTATCAACACCAGCTCCATTGTTTCTAGTATTTGCAACAGTTATTGTTCCACCTTTTGGAGCAGCACCTTCTGCAACAACTACTACACTAAAGTTTTTACCTCTTTTTTGTCTATTTTTAATTTTTTCTGCTACTTTATTTATATCATATGGAATTTCTGGAATTAATGCAATATCTGCTCCTCCAGCAATTGCTGATTCTAATGCAATCCATCCAGCATATCTTCCCATAACTTCTAATACCATTATTCTATGATGTGTTTCACCTGTTGTATGAAGTCTATCTAAAGCTTCTGCCGCAACAGAAACTGCAGTATTATATCCAAATGTTATTTCTGTACATGCAACATCATTATCTATTGTTTTTGGAACTCCAATTACATTTACACCTTTCAAAGAAAAATCTCTTGCAGATTTTTGTGTTCCATCTCCACCTAATGTAAATATACAATCAAATCCATTATCTTTTATATTTTCTACACATACATCAGATAAATCTTTATATTCAACATTTCCATTTTCATCTACTACTTTATAATTAAATACATTTGCATTTGTAGATGAACCAATTATTGAACCGCCTTTAGGTAATATTCCTTCTGCATTTCCATCTTCTGCTGTACTTAGTCTTTCAAAATTATTTTTTAATAATCCATTGTAACCATCTATAAATCCATAACATTCAATATTATTATTTTCGGCTGTTTTTACTATTGCTCTTATAACTGCATTAAATCCTGAAACATCTCCTCCATTTGCCAATATTGCTACTTTCTTTAACATATATATTTTCCTCCTAATAATCTTTATTCTTTCATTATTATACCAATAATGAAAAATTTTACAACAGTTTTTTATATTTATTTTATATTTTTACACAGTTGACTTTATTTACATAAAATGTTATAATTTATATGCTAACATCTATTGTAACTGTAATAGATAACTATCTATTTCTAAGGAGGAAACAACTATGGAAAAGACAACAGAAGAAAGAAATGAGCAGCAGGTTAGAAATGAATTGGTTATAGATGATCGGTTAATTACATTAACTTGTCGTCGGGTTTTAATTGGTAGAAGTAACCCTGGAATTTCCAAAGGCAATAATGTTTTAAAGGAAACCTTGTATAACTTAAAAGAAGTTTCTCAAGATGAACTTTTAGAAAAACGAGCTTCCGGCAAACCAGGATTTGTCTTAAAAGTCAAAAATAGGCTTTTTTATACTCCTCTTCCCAAAAATTTAACATTCACTTCATCTGCAAACGATCAAATTCATCTGTGTTCACAGTTTGGAAGTGAATGTTGTCATTTGAGTTGTAAATCAGATGACGACGGTGGTTGTAGAAAGGTTCGTGAGAGAGCCATTGAATTTTTTAAAAATCCAAAACATTATGAAAGAGTTTTAAAATATTCAAAGCGTATAGAAAAATACGCATTTATAACCAAGGGATATGAAACATTTAATACTAGTTATAATCTCTTTATAGTTATTGAATGTAATAACTACGATTGTGTCCCTACTGTAATAAAAAAGAAGAACAAAAAAGAAGCCAAAGTTAAAAAAGAAGTTAAAAATGAAGAACCAAAAAAAAGATCATTTTGGGATCCCTACTTTTAATTTTACATTTCTATCCTTATATCAAACACAAAAGTGACTATTATTATAATAGTCACTTTTGTGTTATTTATTAGTTATATGTACATTACTTATATCTGCATTTAGTTCTCTAGAAATAATATTTTGTATTTGTGCAATTTTATCTTGTGTTAATTCTTCTGCTTCAACTATAACACTTATGCTTTCTCCATTAACAAAGATAACACTATTTTTAAATCCTTTTGTTGCTATTAAATTTTCACAAATCATTATACTATTTTTAGTTTGATTTATATTTTCTATTTCCTTTGTAGCTGTATTTTTTTGAGTTTCAGATGAATTAGTATTATTTAAAATAGTTTGATATGATTCTAACATTTGAGAATACATTGTATCTCTTTCTAATTTTGATTTTGTAAAATATTCATCCGAAATATTACTACTAGTTTCTTGTGTTATTTCCTCACTATTAGCTGTATTTTCTTCTATTGTATTATTTTCATCATATGTAACATCATTACTATTAACTAAAGTAGCATCGCCTATATCAGCTAATTCGTTTGTATTTATCACTCCTGCATCTGATGAAGTTGGAATTAATTTATTATCTTTAGATGTATAATTTAAATACCCTGCTGCAACAAGCATAAGTGCTATTGCATATATAATAACTTGATTATTTTTTAGAATTTTCATAATTATCTCTCCTTTATTTATTCATTTCAAAAACTTGAATTTTATGTGTTGCAAGTCCAGTAACCGCTTCCACTGCAGAAATAATATTAGCTTTTATGCCACTATTAGAAGCTCCTTCTGCTGTGATAATTGCCCCTTCTATTTTGGGATTTATTATTTTTTCAGTAACAGGTGTTTTATTACCACTTTCATCATTATATACAACTTCTTTTTGAGTATCTGTTTGCTGTATAGTTCTTACTCCACCTGATGTATCTGTTTCTTCTGTTGAACTTTGTTTTGTATTTTCGTTATACATAGCAACAACCTGACTGGTTTCAGAATAATTAACAAAAACCTTTACATTTCCTACACCATCTATACTTTTTAAAATCTTTTCTAATCTTCCTTCTAAGTCACTATTATTAGTACTAGTTGTCTCTTCAGAAGTTGCTAGTTGTTTATTAGTAGTGTTTGGCTTGCTACTCTCTTCGTCATTTTTGTCAGTCCATATGTAATTTATTGCAATTATTGTAACTATAAGTATAATTATTAATACTACCAGGTTTTCAATTTTTTTCTTGTTATTATCTTCTTTATTAAATTTAAAAATATCTTTAATTTTATCTATAAACATATTTCCTCCTTAATCATTTGTAATATCTATTTTTTTTATATCTAATTGGTAGTAATCACTTAAAGTTTTTCTTAATTCTGCTATTTCTATTTTAGAAGCTTCATTATCTTTTTTTTCTTCATTTGAGTCAGAACTTAATATTTTATCTAATCCTACTTTTATTTCTACTTTTTCTATAGAATTAACACTACTATTTTTATCATTAGTAGAATTTAATTTTGATACCTTAAGTTTTATTTTATTAATTCCTTTATTTGATGAATTTTCGTTTAACACAGCATCTATCTTACAACTAGTAACATTATATCCTTTTTCTTTTACTTTATTTTTTAAATCTTTTTCAAGTTCTTCTATATATAATTGTTCAAGTCTTTTATCCATCGACTCTTGATTTACTTCTACGCCACTACTTGTTGTAGATGCATATTTTTCTATATTAAATTCTTCAAAATTAAAATAATTATTATTTTTAATAACTGGTGAAATTATATTAAACAATATATACATTCCAATTATCATTTTTATGTACTTTTTATTTTTGTTTTCGGGCAAAATCATTTCTATAATACTTGCAATTATAACTGCAACAATTACTTGTTCTGCCCATGACCTTATAAAACTAATCATAACAATCCTCTTATTTATCTATACATCATTCCACTATTAGATATTTTAATTACCAATGTTATACCTATAATCAACATTACAGATAAAGAACATAAGATTCCCAATAAAACTTTAAATATTCCTCCCATTTCTGATAATAACTTTACTATTTTTTCATCAGCAATAGGTTGTATTATACTTGCTGATAAATTATATGCAATTGTTATAACTCCAAGTTTTATTATTGGAACTATACATATCCCTATTATTACAATAACTCCAACAATTCCTACAGCATTTTTTAAAACAAGCCCACATCCTAAAACAGTGTCTACTGCATCTCCTAATATTTTACCTACTACAGGTATCATAGTAGAAACGGCAGCTTTTGTAGTTTTTGCCGTTATACCATCTACGCTACTACTTAATGTTCCTTCTAACGAAATTACACCAACAAATACTGTTAAAATTATTCCTAAAAACCATATTACACTCGATTTTAAAAAACTGGATATTTTATCCATTTGTATTTTATTAGATATTTTTGATATTATTGAAAATACAGTTATTATTAACATTAATGGAATTAAAATACTTTGAATCATATTACCAACAAAATTTATCATAAATAAAATAAATGGTTCTAAAATTCCACTTGTTGTAATACTTCCTGTATATACCATTAAAGTAATCAATATAGGTACTAACATATTCATAAAAGCAACCAAGTTTTGTGATGTTTCTTTTACAGTTTGAATAATTGAATTAAAATTAGACATTATAACTGTAACTATTAAAATATATTGAACATAATAAATTATTTCAGATATATTATTATTTTCCAAACTATCACTAATAGCTTTTAATACACTATGTATTACTATAATTACTAAAATACTAATTAAAGTCTTAACACTAGATCTTACTTCTGTTCCAAATAGTTTAATAACTTTTTTTATTAAAACATTATTGTCTACATTTCCTTGAATTGCATTATTCATTAATTCGGACATGTCTATATCTTCTAAGAAATCACCTTTATATTTTTGTGATTCTTTTATAAAATCTGATATTCCAAACGTTTCTTTTTGTTCTTCTATTGTTTCATCTGTTTTCGCATATGAACAATTAGAAATCATCATACATATTAAAAATAAAACAATACATATCTTTTTCATTTGTGCTCCTTTTTTAAGGAAGAATATCTATAACAATTTCTAACAAATTAGATATTATAGGTATAGATATTGATATTATAATTATTTTACTTCCTATTTCTATTTTGCTGGCAATTGCACTTTCTCCTGAATCTTTACAAATACTTACGGCAAACTCTGTTAAAAATGCTATTCCTGTTATTTTTAATAATATTCCTAAAAAATTGTTGTTAATAGATGCTTTACTAGATATAGATTGAAGCAATTGAACTATGTTTGTAAGCTTGTCTATTATTAAAGTTAATATCAAAATTCCAGCTATTAATGATATATAAATTGCAAATTCTGGCTTATATTGCTTTGTTATAATTATTAATATTAATGAAATAATTCCTATTCCGATTATTTTTATAACATCCATTTTTACCTCACTATTATAAAAATTACAAATTAAAAATAGTTCTTACAGTATCAAATAATGTACTTATTTCTTTTATAACCATTGTAAGCACAATAACTAATCCTGCAAGTGTTGTCATCATAGCTTGATCTTCTCTTCCCGCTCTTACTAGAACTTGATGAAGTACAGCTACTAATATACCAATTGCTGCTATTTTAAATAATAAATCAATATTCATTTTCATCCCCCTAAATTAATATTATTACTATTGCTAGTCCAACAACTGTACCTAAAGTTTTATATAGTTTTTCATTTTTTTCCTTTTCTTTTTCTGCTTTTTCTATTTGTGTATCTATAAATGAACTTGTAAGTTTTATTTCGCTTATTTGACCTTCTACATCTGTTTTTCCTAGAAGTTTACTAAAGTTTTTTATTATACTTATATCTTCAGAATTTAAATTTAATTTACATTCTTCTATTGCATCATTCCAGGCTTCTTGTGTTTCCATTTTTCGTAAATTTGATTTTGTTTTTTTAAATATATTTGCAACATTTTCTATTAAGTTTTCTGACATTTGGTCAAAAATCTCTTGTAATGGCTCATATGTAAATTTTATTTTGTTTTCTAATATATTTAAAGCATTTCTAAATTCTCTAAGTTCTATTACTCTATCCTTATATTTTTTTGATACTAATAATCCTATCCCTGTTGAAGCGCATAATATTACTATTAATATAAAATATTTAATCATTAGCATAGCTTTCACCTTGTCCTTTGTTTTTTGTTTCTATATTATATTCATGGCATATATCTTTTAGAACAAAAATAAGAAATATATTAATATACATTTCTTATTTTTCTATTATTTGAGTATATTCTTTTGTTTCTTTATTTAAAGAATACACTTTATCTATATTTCCTTTTTTTACTGTATCTAAAAATATTAATCTTTCAAAAATGTTTTTTCTTATTAATTCTGATATTGCAGGATTTAAATTTATTTCTTCTAAATTACCACCATGTGCTGTAAAAATTCCTTTTATACCACAACAAACAGCATAATTTATTGCTTCTACATCTTCAACGCTTCCAATTTCATCACAAGTAATTATTTGTGGTGACATAGATCTTATTAACATATTCATACCTTTAGATTTAGAAACATTATCAATTACATCTGTTCTTATTCCAACATCATTTTGTGGATTTCCTTTGTACATTGCTGCAATTTCTCCTCTTTCATCTACTAAACCAATTGTTTTACCGTTTAAAATTTATTTCTTTTATTCCATTACTTATTGTTCTTATCAAATCTCTTAATATTGTAGTCTTTCCGCATCCTGGCGGAGATATAATTAATGTGTTATATATATTATTTTTTTCAATATTTATAACATATCTTAATAATTTTTTACTGCAATCTATTTTTTGCCTTGCTATTCTAAAATTTAGGCTAGAAATATAATTTATATTTACTATTTTTTGTTCTTCCATAACAACATTTCCGGTTAATCCTATTCTGTGTCCACCTTTTATTGTTATAAATCCTTCGCATATTTGTTTTCTGTACGAATATACAGAATTTTCACATATTTTTTCAAATATTTCTATTATTTCTTTTTCAGATACAATATATTTCAAAATTATATTATTTTGCTCTACTTTAATTATTATTGGTTTATTATTTCTTATCCTTATTTCTTCTATTTGATCATATAATTCTTCATGCTCTGATAAAAGTTTATTTAATTCTAATTTTATACTTTCTGGGAAGTATTCTAAAACTTGTTTTATTTCTTCCAAGTACTTGTCCTCCTATAACGAGTCTTGTTTTTTATATTAATAGGATATTCTTAAAATTTTCCTATTATACAAAAAGAAGCATATAATAAATATTATATGCTTCTTTTTGTATTTTAGAACTATTATTCTTCCCAATTGTGATATACATTCATAACATCATCTAATTCTTCTAGTCTATCTATTAATCTTTCCATTTTTTCTTGTCCATTTTCATCTAATACAACTGTTGTTGTAGGAATCATTTGAACTTCTGCTTCTACAAATGATAATCCTTGTTCTTCTAATTTTTCTCTTACTTCAGAAAAATTACTTGGTTCTGTTGTTATTTCAAATATTTCATCATCTGATGTAATATCTTCTGCTCCTGCATCTAATGCAATCATCATTAATTCTTCTTCATCTAAAGAACAATTTTCTTTTTATATAACTATTACACCTTTTTTATTAAACATATATGATACACATCCAGATGTTCCTAAGTTTCCTCCAGCTTTATCAAAAACATGTCTTACATCTGCTGCAGTTCTATTTTTATTATCTGTATTTGCTTCTACTATAACTGCAACTCCATTTGGTCCATAACCTTCGTATACTATTTCTTCATAGTTTTCGTTACTTGTTGATGCTTTTTTTATTGCATTATTTATTGTATCATTTGGCATGTTTGCTGCTTTACATTTTGCTATTACTGCTTTTAATTTTGAATTTCCTGCTGGATCTGGTCCACCTTCTTTAGTTGCAATTAATAATTCTCTACCTAGCTTTGTAAAAATTTTTCCTCTTGCTGCATCTGCTTTTCCTTTTTTTGCTTGAATGTTATGCCATTTGCTATGTCCTGACATGTTAATTCCTCCTTTATTTATTTGTTTTATGGTCATTTTAAACCTGTATATATTGAATTTATTCACTTTTAACAAAAATTCATTTTTTATTGTAACATATTTTTTTATATTTGTGTAGTATTTTTATAAATATTTTTGTATTTTGCTATTATTATAAACTCTATCTTAAAATTTATTTTTGTACGTTTTGTTAGTCCTATTTTTTCTCCTCACCTATGAGTAGCCATAACTATTAATCTAGTTTTCTTAATTTTACCAAAATCTTTTTTGTTTTTCAACACTTAAGTAAAATTATATACTGTCCTATATATTCTCTACTTTTTATTAATTTTTATTTTTTGCTTGAAAGTTCATTTTCCTATTATTTTATCTGTCTAATTTTAATATTTAATTTATCGTCTTTGTAATTTTATTAATTTTTTCGGCTCTCAAACTTTCACTGTTTTTCTATAAAAAAACAGTAAGGATTTTATTTAAATCCTTACTGTCCGTCTTAAACTAAGTTGTTTTTAAAATTGTTAATAGTGAAATAATTTATTATTAATTTGCTTGACGAATATAAATCGTTCCAGTTCCAGTTTGACACCTTGCCTGAATTGTGTAAACGTCACTTCCACACCAGAAAGTCCTATTGCCTTGTCCAGGAACAGCACTACTTTCACTCCAGATTACTTTTCCATTTTTACCCAACATCCGAATATCTGTAGGAGAAACAGTCCAGGAATTCGGTAAAAAAGTAGTGTTCATACATTTAATATACACATTACAATTAAACCCAGGAGAAGATGTTGCTATTGTTTTCCAAGAAGTATTTATTACTGTACCACTTTTATAGGTAGCAGATTGAACAGATATCTCATCTTTTACTGAAGTATCTGCATCTGCTGCATATGCAACTGCACTTATATTAGTAACTGATACCATAAACATTACAACTACTGCTAAGATCAAAGAGCAAAATTTCTTCATAATACTAACATCCTTCTTTCTTTATTATTCATGAAAACAACTTAGAACAAAACTATTTTACATATTGATTATTTTATTTTAAATTATCAATAGTAAAACATTTTCATTAAAGACTTACATAGTTTACTATATTTTCACGTTGATGTCAAGTAAACTTTACATTTTTGTTAATCAATAATTACTTTATTTGATTCTTTAATATGTATTTCTGTCTTTTTACCATCTATATTAATAATTTCCACACCTGAGTCCTCAAGTAGTTTTGTTTGCTCATATAAAGTATTAGCTGCTTGAAAATATCCATCTTTAAAATAATTAACTTTATATATTAAATATCCCAAAACAATAACTAGTATAATAATTATTACTATTAATATTTTACATGTTTTACTCATATATCCCCCTTTCTTTTACTTTTAATTATTTAAAGTAAATTTATCTGGTATTTGTAATAATGATTCATCTATAAAAGTAGAACTTATTTGAATTTCATATAAAGTTTTCTCATCTCCAGAAATTCCATCTTTTTGTTTAATATATTTTAATTCATTTCCGTCATAATAAAATTCATAACCTTGCTCTGGAAATTTTTCATTAAATAATTTTGTATTATTTATAATTTTATAGGATTTTGTGTAATACTTACTTTCACTAACTATTCTATTTAAATTTTCAATCCAATCTGTAATATCACTATTATCTGTAACTTCTCCAAAATCTGTATAAGTATTTAAATCATAATTAAGTTGATAAGTATGTAATTTTTTATTTTCTCTTATTGTTATATTCTTAATGTGAGTAGCTTTTATCTCTTCAGCTTGATTACTGTAGTCATATAACTCTATAATTTGACAAGCTTTATTGCTATTTTTATTAGTACTAAATATCATTCTACCTTGCTTATCATTTTCTTTAAAATTTATATTCATAGTAACTACATCTTTATTTATTAGTTCATAAAATAAATTAGAAGTTTTTGAATTATTGGCATTTTTAGATCTTATGAATATAATATAAACAATTGCTATCAAAACAATCAACACAATTAGTACATTTCTAATATTTAAAAACTTTTTCATTTATAATCCCCCTAATCAAAATAAAACAAATCTTCAAATTTCTTATCTAATGCAATACAAAGCAAATATGCTAACTTTGCACTTGGAAAATACGTGTATGTTTCGATAGAACTAATTGTTTGTCTTGAAACACCAACCTCTTTTGCCAATTCATCTTGCGATATTTTGCACTCTTTTCTAATTTCTCTCAATCTATTTTTTAAAATTAATGAATCCTTCATAACTCACCTCATTTAAAAAACTAATTAAAAATATTACTAATAATACAAATACTATTAGTATTAAGATTAAAATCCTTTTATTTTTTATCTTAATATATTGATATATTTTTTGTATTAATATTTGTGATAAAACAAGAACAATCAAATCACTAATTATGTAATTATTATTAATTATTCTAATAATTATAAAAAATAAGCATAATAATGGAATTATAATTGTACTGACCCCTAATGCTTTTGCCAATACATCGTATTCTCTTTCATCTGGTTCATTTTTAGCTTTAGATAAAATTTCTTTTTTATCCATAAAATTCACCTCTTTTATAAATATATAATATCCTAAGTTTTATTTTTTGTCAAGTATACTTTACAAAAACTTATAATCATCTGTTTTTGACATAAAATGAATAAAGAAAGAAATATTTCATTTCTCTCTTTATTTTCCTTATTTATATTTTAATTTCAAATTAACAATTTTCCAAATCTCTTAAATCCTCTACTATTTGCTCTTTTGTTAATCTATTATCTTTTAATAACTCATTAACATCATATCTATCATAAAATTCTTTAGCAATTCCATAATTTTTAACTTTAATATTTGTATCCCCATAAAATCTTGCTATTTTTTCTCCAAAGCCTCCATCTAAAATTCCATCTTCAAGTGTAATAACAATATCATGGTTTTCTTTAAGTTTTTCTAATAATTCTTTATCTACTCCTGTTATATATCTTGGATTAATTAATGTTGGTTGTATTTTTAATTTTTCTAAAATTTTTTTCTCAACTTCTTCTCCTAATTGATAAAAATCTCCTAATGCTATAATTGCAATTTTACTTCCATCTTTTTCTACTTTATATTTATTTAATTTGCTGTAATCTTCATCTACTACTCTATTATCTGTAATAACTCCATTGCAAGGAACTCTTATAGCTACTGGATGTTCATTTTGTTCAATTGACCAATCCAACATTTTAAAATATTCTTCTTTTGAAGTTGGAGCTAAATAAACAATATTAGGTATATTTGAAATCATTGGAATATCATAAATTCCTAAATGTGTTACATCATTCATTCCATAAACAGATGCTGTATTTACTATAATTGTAGCTGGATTATTGTTTATACATAAGTATAATCAAGTCCCATAGCTTTAAATAAATCCTTTGGTTCATTTACCTTATTTATAACTTTCATTTTTGTTCTCCTCTCATTCTTCTTTAAAATCTTTTCTTTTTCCAGAAACAATATCATTATAAATCTCAATTTTATAATTTAATCTATCTATTGTTGCTTTTATATTTTTTTGTTTTTCTAATAGTTTTTCTCTTTGCTCTTCTAATAGATTTTTTCGTGCCATAGCAGTAGTACTTCCTTCTTCTAATAAATTCATATATTCTATTAAAATTTCTATTTCAACTCCTGCATTTCTCATACATTTTATAAATTCTATTCTTTTACAAGATTTCTCGTCATAATTTCTAATGCCACTTTTATTTCTAGGAACATTAGAAATTAATCCTATTCTTTCATAGTATCTTAATGTATCTGGTGTTAAATCATATTCTTTACTTACTTCTGCTATTGTCATATTTATTCCTCCTAATATTATACAATTTCTATTTAATATAACTACTAAATATATACTACTTATAGTTAACTCAAAGTCAATACTTTTTTTAAATTTTTTCAAAAAAAAATTTCTATACAGAACAAACTGATAGAAATTCTTTTACTTTTATTATTTATTAACATTTTACTAAACTCTCATATTCTTGTTTTGTTATTGAATATATTATTTTATCTTGCATATTTCCTACTTCTGATATTTTTCTTTGTCTTAATACCGCTTCTTTATACATACCTACACTCTCTAGTATTCTTTTAAAAAGATAATCCACATTTGAATAGTATTCACATATTACAACATTATACCCTTTATCTTCAAATAAATCTTCTAATACTCTTTTTATTGCTTCATTTGATATCCCTTTATTAAACCATTTTTTTCCGACTGTAAAATATATCTTACATGTTTTATTTATTGCAGACACTTGATATATTCTAACAAATCCAACTGGTTCATTTGTATTTTTTAAGAATATACCATATATATACATATCTTCACCTTCTTCTCCAGATCCCATTTTAATAATTGCTTTTGTTTCTTCTACATTTGCATGAACTTTAAAATCTGACAATTTTGCAATTTCTGATACTCCTGCCCAATTTTCATATGCCTTTTTTGCATCTGCCAATTTAAATTTTCTTAATACTAAATTATTTGTTTCTAATTCTTTCATATTTATTCCTCCTAAGTTTATTAAAGTATGCATAGTAAATATATTTAACACTTCTTATTACTTTTTACAATTTTATTTTACAAAAAGCATGATTTTTTATATTTTTTTGCTATTTTTTATTTTTATAAAAATTTTTTTACATAACATAATAAATATTAAAATAAGGTAAAGACAATTTAATTATCATTACCTTATTTTTCCTTTAATTTTCTTTATATAAATAACATCCTTTTTGATGTGAATAAATAACTCCTATTGCTTGTAAATAAGAATATATAATTGTTGATCCAACAAACTTCATACCTCTTTTTTGCAAATCTTTAGAAATTTTATCTGATAACTCAGATGTTGTTTTATCTGATTCATATATTATTTTATTTTCTGTAAAATTCCATATATAATTAGAAAATGTTTTATATTCTTTTTGAATCAATTTAAAAATTTTACTATTATTTATTACAGCATTTATTTTTAATTTATTTCTAATTATATCTTTATTATTTATTAATTCTATGATTTTGTTTTCATTATAATTACATATTTTATTAATATCAAAATTATCAAAAGCTTTTCTAAAAGCCTCTCTTTTGTTTAAAACACACTCCCAAGACAACCCAGCTTGAAATGATTCTAATATTAACAATTCATACAATTTTTTATCATCATATTCTGGTTTTCCCCATTCTTTATCGTGATATTCTATATATTTATCATTTTTAGGATTACACCATTTACATCTATTTTTATTATCTTTGTATTGCATTGCTTCTCCTATTCTATTTTTACATTAAAATAAAATTATATTTAGTTCTAATAATATTTTTACTCCTAAAAGAAATATAATTTTCTTTTATATATACCATATAAAAATATAGTTTATAACTTGTATCTTCATCGTCTAAAGATTAACATATAATCACCTTATAAAAGCTTTTTTTCTAATTCTTCTTTAGAAATTTTAATTGTAGTTGGTCTTCCATGCGGACATGTATATGGATTTTTTAACTGAAGTAATTCATCTATTAATTCATGAACTTCTCTTTCTGTAAGATCCATATTAGCTTTAACTGCTGCTTTACATGCAACTGTTGCAATAAATCTTTCTTCTATATCTTTCATTGAACTTCTTTCTTTTGTTATCATTTCATCTAATATATCTAAAAATATAGTTTTATTATCTTTTACTTTAACTTTATATTCTATATTTGGTATTCCATTTATCTTAATTGAGTTTTCTCCAAATGTTTCAATATCAAATCCATAATTTTTAAAAAGTTGTAAATTTTCCTGCACAAAATTTATTTCTTTATGCGTTAATGTTACAACCTCTGGAAACAACATCATTTGGCTGTTATTTTGAATATGATTTTTATAGTTTTCTTTTATTTTTTCATATAATAATCTTTCGTGTGCAGCGTGTTGATCTACTAAAAATATTTCATTATCTATTTCTATAATAATAAATGTTCTAAACAATATTCCAATAAATTTATAATCAATTTTTCTTTTATTTTCTCTAAGAATTAATTCATCTTGTTTTGTTTCTTCTATTTCAGTTTCCTCAGTAGTAATTTTTTCATTTACTTTTTCTGTTATTTTGTTTTCAAAATGATTTGTTAAAAATTTGTATTCATTATCTATATAATCTTTTTTATTTACTTCTATTTCTTTATTTCCTAAAAAATCTTTATTTAAAATTGCTTCTTTTATTGCATGATACACAGCCCTATAAATTGTACTTTCATCTTTAAATCTAACTTCTTTTTTAGTTGGATGTACATTTATATCATATAAATCTGCTGGCATTTCTATATTTAATATATAAAATCCAAATTTTCCTATACCAGTTCCACCTTTAAAGGCTTGATCAGCACTATTTATTATAACTTGATTTTTTATATTTCTTTTATTTAAGAATACTATTTGATCTTTTCTAGTATCTTTTGCAATTATAGTATTTCCGATTACTCCTGTAATTTTTATATTTCCTTCTTCATAATTAACATTTATGATATTTTCTTTAATTTCTTTACCATAAATTAAATATACAACATCTGTTAAATTGCCACTACCATTAGTATGTAAGATTGTTTTTCCTTCATTTATAAATTTAAAAGATACAGATGGATTAGCAAGTGCTGCTTTTTGTATAAAGTCTTTTATGTATCTTAATTCTGTAGAATCTTGTTTTAAAAATTTATATCTAACAGGCGTATTAAAAAATAAATCTTCTACAATAATAGTTGTTCCTGTTTTAGCTGATACTTCTTCTTTTTGAAAAATCTCTCCTGCTTCTGATAACATTTTTATTCCGGTTTGCTCATCAGCTGTTTTTGATATTATAGTTAATCTTGATATAGATGCAATACTTGCTAATGCCTCACCTCTAAATCCCATTGTATATGTTTTTTCTAAATCTTCTACATAATGAATTTTAGATGTTGCATGTCTCTCTATTGATATGTCCATATCATCACTTCTAATCCCTTTTCCATCATCAACTATTTTTATAAGAGTTTTTCCACCCTTCTTTATTTCTACTACTATGTTTTTAGCTCCAGCATCTATAGAGTTTTCTACTAATTCCTTTACTACATTTGCTGGTCTTTCTATAACTTCACCAGCAGCTATTTGATTTATTGTTAAATCATCTAATAATACTATATTTCCCATAACTTTTCCTTCATTTTTTACTTCTTTTATATTATAAATAAAAATCAATAAAATGTAAATTACATTTTATTGATTTTTGTATTATTATTCATTTCCTTTTAAACTTGTTACCATATCTATTTTCTTAACTTTTCTAGCTAATATTTTTGATGTTAAATATGATACAATAAATGTTCCTATAATAGCATATATATATGATAAAATTCCTATATATGCACTAAAATCATATGTATCATTTAATGCTGCTTTAAATATATAATCTAACATAAAATATCCTATAGGTAATCCAATAATAATTGAAATAACTGTTATCCAATTATTTTGTTTAATATAAATATTTTTAATCTTTTTGTCTTTAAATCCTAATACCTTTAATGTAGCAAATTGATATTGTTTTTCTGTAAATGATAATATTCCTAAGTTATAAATTATAACACTACCTAATAATGCTGCTACAACAATTAAAAGTATAATCATTGTTTTCATTGTATTTAACATACTAGCAATTCCTTCTTCTAAAGCTTTAATATCTTGTATTAGGTTTACTCCATCAATTTGTTTTGTATTACTTAAATCCTCTCTTGTATATACTGTATCTGCTTTGTATGTTAATCCTAATGATTCCATATATTTTCTTGTCATTTTTACATTTTGATTTTGTGGATCTCTATCAAATCCAACTATTTCTGTTTCATAATATTTATCTTCACCATATATATGCCAAGTAATTTTATCTCCTATTTTATATCCATTTGTTTCTGCAAGTTTTTGTGTAACATAAATTCCATCATCTTTTAAATCAATTAAATCATAATTTTTATCTGCAAATCTTATATAATCATTTGCATCTGTTACAAATATGTTGTTTGCTTCTCTTGTATCACCTTTTTTAATTTCTATTCCTAAAGTTTCTGATGTATTTTTTCCATATTGATCAATAATTTTTTGATATTGTTCATCTGTATAATCTTCATTTAAAGAAAGTTTGTATTTAAAATTATATAATTTTTTGAATTGAATATCTATAAAATTATTCATTGTATCTAACATTCCAAAAGCACATAATATAAGCATACAACATCCTGTTATTCCTGCAATTCCCATTAATGTTCTAATTTTATTTCTTACTATATCTCTTATATTCCATTTTGATGAAAAACCTAATTTTTTAAATATTCCCTTTGTTGTTAGATTTAAACTATTTCTTTTTACTTTAGGTAATTGTGTTCTTAAAGTTTCTGCTGGATTTTCTCTTAATTCACTTCTACATGTTAAATATGTAACTAGTGATACTGCAAGTACAACTAATGCTCCTATTACAAAACTACTATTAGCAACAGCTGCATGACCATTTGGTACTTGGAAATATGACATCTCCATTTGAATAAATAAATTACCTATAAATAATGGACCTGCTATTAATCCTAAAATTGTAGCAATTAATGAAATCCAAAATCCATATCCAACATAATGTGCTGTAATTTTTCTATTTTTAAATCCAAGAGCTTTTAATGTTCCAATTTGTACTCTTTGTTTTTTTATTACTCTTGTCATTGTTGTAATTACAGATAGCATTGCTATAAATAAGAATAATCCAGAGAAGATTCCAACATATGTTTCTCCTTCTTCAATTTCTCCTTGATATGTAGAATAAGAAACAGAATCTTTAAAATCTGTTATTGCAAGTGCATCTTTAACATTATCTTCAATTTCATTTTTCACACTACTTTTATTTTCTTCATTATTTACATCTACCATTATATAGTTAAATGTTAAATAATCTTTTGCATTAAAATCTTTTACTAATAAATCAAATGTTTCTTCATTTAATATATTCATTTGTGACATTACTTGTTTTTTTATGTAATGTTCTGGAAATTCATTTATAGATAAATAACAAAATCCGTAATCTATATGATTTGGAAATAATGATGATTCATCTTTTATATCATATATATGATCAGGAACTTTTATTAATCCTAAAACTTTTTCTTCAAAAGTCTCTTTATCATAAGTTAATTTGATTGTATCTCCAACTTTTATATTGTTATTTTTTGCATAAAACTCATCAAGCCATGCTCCTTTTGCATTTTTATCAAATCCAACTCCATCTGCCACATAAAATTTAGAAATATCATTACTTTCTATAAAGTTTAATTGTAATGTTCTGTCTTCATCTGCTTCCATATTTGCTACTATTGTTAATTTTCGTTCTGCATTATTTACATTATCTAAAGATTTAATTTTATCTAAATCTTCTTTAGAAAAATTTGAACCAACTACATCTAAGTCTTGAACATTGTTTTCTTTATAAAAGACATCAGCTGTTTGAACCATTCCATCCATATAAGAACGAATTCCACCATATACCATAACTCCCATAAAGACCATTAACAATATAGTTATAAATTGTGATAGGTTTATTTTTATATCACGAAACATCTTTCTTTTTAGCATTTTACCATTTCACCTCATCAATCTTTTTAGGATTTTCGTTTATTTCATTGCTTTCAATCTTTCCATTTTTTACTCTTATAACTCTATCTGCAACTTCTGCAATCAAGCTATTATGTGTTACTATAACTACAGTATTCTTTTTATTTTCATCTTCACATTGTTTCTTTAATAATTTTAAAACTTCAACACCTGTTTTTGAATCTAATGCTCCTGTTGGTTCATCACATAACAACAATAATGGATCTTTAGCTATAGCTCTTGCAATTGAAACTCTTTGTTGTTCTCCTCCTGATAATTGATTTGGAAATTTATTATAATGTTTTTCAAGTCCAACTTCTTTTAATATTTCTTTAGCATCTTTAGGATTTTTTACTATATCATCAATTAACTCAACATTTTCTAAAACTGTTAATGTTGGTAATATGTTATAAAATTGGAATATAAATCCTATATTTTCTGCTCTATAATCTGTAAGTTTGCTATCATTAAATTCTGATATAACTTGATCTCCTACTTTAATTTCACCACTTGTAACTTTATCCATTCCACCTAATAAATTTAATAATGTAGATTTTCCTGCTCCTGATGGTCCAAGTATTACTACAAATTCTCCTTTGTTAATTGAAAAAGATACACCATCTAATGCATTAAAGCTTTTTTCTCCAATGGTATATGTTTTCTTTACATTTTTTAATTTTATAAGTTCTTCCATTAATTTTACCTCTTTCTTTATATATTAAATATCAAATATGAATGATTATTCACATTTCTTAAATATTATACTTCTATTTAATTATGAAGTCAATAAAAATATGAAACTTTTTTCACATTTTTATATTGCTTTTTAATTTTTTACAGTGTATAATAATATTTATGAGGTGATTAAAGTGTCAGAAACTAGAATGCCAACACAAAAAAGATCAATTGAAAAAAGAAATAGAATTATAGAAAAAGGCTTTTATCTTATGTGTGAAGAAGGATATTACAATACGAACACAACACAAATTGCAGAATATGCTGGTGTTTCTACTGGCATTATTTATCAATATTTTAATGACAAAAAAGATATTTTTATTGAAGGAGTAAAAAATTATTCTGATCAAATTATGTTTCCAATGTTAAATATATTAGAAACACAAAAAATTGATATAAACAATATGCAAAATGTAAAAAAATTGTTACATAATATTATAGATAAATTTATCGAAAGTCACACTATTTCTAAAAAAGCTCATGAAGAATTAATTGCTATGTCGCACTTAGATGCTGATGTTGCAGCAATTTTTAAAAATTCTGAAATTAATATAACAAAAAAAGTTGTATCCTTATTAGAAGAAAATAATATTATTATAGATAATGCAAATGAAAAAGTTCATATAATAATTGGTGTTGTTGATAATTTATGTCATGAAATAGTTTATCATAAACATAGTATTATAAATTATGATATTATGGTTGATGAAGTTATTAATATAATAATTATGCTTTTACAAACAAAAACGAATCAATAGAATTTCTATAGATTCGTTTTTTATTTATATTATTTTTCCTCCACCTACAACAATATCATCAATATAAAATACTGCAGATTGTCCTGGTGTTATTGCTCTTTGAGGTTCATCAAATTCAATTTTAATATTATTACCTTCTTGAATAATATTAGCTTTTGCAGATTTAGAAGAATATCTTGTTTTTACTTCAACTTCTAGCTTTTCATTTATTTCATCAAAAAGTAATAAATTTATATCTGTAACAATTACTTCTTTTTTGTATAATTCCTTTTCTTCTCCTACTATTACTTCATTTTTTTGTTTATCAAAACCAACAACAAACAATGGAACCTTGTAGGATATACCCAAACCTTTACGTTGTCCTATTGTATAATTATATAAACCTGTATGTTTTCCTAAAACTTCTCCTTTAGTATTTACAATATTTCCTTGTTTTGGTTTTATATTAGAATTATTTTCTAAAAATTTTTTATAATTGCCATCTGGCACAAAACAAATATCTTCACTATCTGGCTTATTAGCAACCTTTAAATTATTTTCTCTTGCTATTTCTCTTATATTATCTTTACTTTCAAAATCAGATAAAGGAAATAATATATGTTCAACTAAATCTTTAGGAATATTCCATAAAACATAACTTTGATCTTTTTTTCCTGCATTAGATTTTTTTAATACCCATCTATTATATTTTTCACTATATTCCGTTTTAGCATAATGTCCTGTTGCTATGTAATTACATCCTAATTTTTTTGCTTTTTCCCACATAAAACCAAATTTCATATATTTATTACATTCTATACATGGATTTGGTGTTTTACAACAAGAATAACAATTTATAAAGTCATCAATAACGTATGTTTTAAATATATCTTTACAATTATAAATAAAATGTGGCATTCCTATTTGATTACATACATTTTTTGCATCCATATATGTTTCTGTATTACAACAACTACTACCTGTAAATAATTCTAATGTTGTACCAATTACTTCATAACCTCTTTGTTTTAAAAGCAAAGCAGATACAGAACTATCTACTCCACCACTCATACCTAATAATACTTTTTTATTCTCCATATTTTCTTCCTTTACTAATGACAACAATTAATATTTCCGCTTCCATTATTATCATTTTTATTCAATATATCTTCTAATGTATGCCATGCTAAAAGAGCACATTTAACTCTTGCTGGCATATTAGATATATTTCTAAATGCTATTGCATCTTCTAATTTTTTTAGTTTTTCTTCATCTTTTTCTTCTCTTTTTATCATAGCTATAAAAGTACTTATAATATCTTTAGCTTCTTTAATTGTCTTTCCTCTCAAGGTATCAATCATTATAGATGTTGATGCTTGTGAAATAGCACATCCATGTCCTAAAAAAGCCATATCTTCAATTATATCTCCATTTAATTTTAACTCTAATGTTATTTCATCTCCGCAATTTGGATTGTGTCCAATTTCTTCATAATCTACATCATCTAATTTTTTCTTATTATACGAATTCATGCTATGTTCCATTATTAATTCATTATATACATCTGTTAACTCGTCCATATTAACCTCTTTTTATTTTATAATATATTTTTTAAACATGTCATAAGCTTTATTTAATGCTTTAACTAATCTATCTACATCTTCTTTTGTGTTGTAAAAATAGAAACTTGCTCTACATGTAGAATCAATACCTAAAAATCTAAGTAGTGGCTGTGCACAATGATTTCCAGATCTAACACATACTCCTTCTGAATCTAATATACTTGCAACATCATGTGGGTGTACTCCATTTATATTAAATGAAATTACACTTGAATGATTTTCTTTATTAGGTGTTAAATATAGTGTTAAGAAATCTAATTTTGATAGTTCTTCTCTTGCATAAGAAAGTAAATCATTTTCTATTTTTTGTATATTATCATATCCAAAATTATTTATATAATCAATAGCTGAGCCTAATCCTATTACTCCTTCTATATTTTGTGTTCCTGCTTCAAATTTATTTGGAAGCGGAGCAAATGTAGTATTTTGTTCATATACATACTCTATCATATCTCCACCCATTAAAAATGGAGTCATATCATTTAATATTTCTCTTTTACCATATAACACACCTATACCTAAAGGTGCTAACATTTTGTGTCCAGAAAATACTAAAAAGTCACAATCTAAATCTTGTACATCTATTTTCATATGAGGTATACTTTGAGATGCATCAACAATAACTATAGCACCTTTTTTATGTGCATATTTTATAATTTTTTTAATATTATTTATTGTTCCTAGGACATTAGAAACATGTGTAATTCCAACTATTTTAGTTTTATCTGTAATTTTATTTTCTATTTCTTCATCAGAAATTTCAAATTCATCATTTATATACATATAGTTTAATTTAGCATCTGTTTGCTTTGCAACCTTTTGCCAAGGAACCAAATTAGAATGATGTTCCATTATTGATATAACAATTTCATCATCTTTTTTTAGTTTGTCTAAACCATATGAGTATGCAATTAAATTTAAACTTTCTGTTGCATTTTTAGAAAAAATTATTTCTTCTCTATGTTTTGCATTTATAAAATTTGCAATTTTTGTTCTTGTATCTTCATATATAGCACTTGCTTCTGTACTTAAAGAATACGCTCCTCTATGCACATTAGCATTATAATTTTCGTAAAAATCTTCTATTGCTTTTATTACTTGTTTTGGCTTTTGAGTTGTAGCTCCACTATCTAAATAGGCTATATTTCTATTTTTTAAAATTGGAAAATCATCTCTTATATCCATTTCTTACACTTCCCATTTTTATATTTATTAATCTAATCTTTTATCTATTTCTTGTAAAATTTTTTCTTTTAATTCTTCATTTTTTATGTTTTCTAAGATTTTATTAAATCTTGCTCTTACCATTAATTTCATAGCTTCTTTTAATTCAAAACCTCTACTCATAATGTAAAATAATTCTTTTTCTTCCATTTTTCCTGCTGATGTACTATGATTTCCTTCTACATCTTCTTCTGAACATAAAAGCATTGGTAATGCAAGTGATTTAGCTTTATCAGACAACAACATACATGCTTCGTTTTCATTTCCTTTGGCTTTTTTACATCCTCTTTTAAAATCAATTGTTCCTTTAAAATGTTTTCTAGCATTATCTTTTAATGCTCCTTGAACATCTATATCTATATTTGATTTTTTACCTCTTAATTCTCCTATATAATTCAAGTCAAATAATTGATTTTCTTTTCCTAAATATATTGTATTTAATATATTATTTGAACAATCTCCAATTAAATTCGAATAATAGTTTGTAATACTATTTTTTCCACCAAAATCTACTATTGTAAATTTTGCATCTGCATTTTCTTCAAAAGTATTTTGTATACTTAAAAAGTTATTTGAATTTTGGCTTAATAAATTAATTATTATAACATTTATTTTAGAATTTTGTTTTGCTATTAAATTAATAATTCCATTATGAAATGCTTCTATATCATTAATAGATTCATATTTTAAAATAATAGTTGATTTTGTATTTTCGTTTGCCACAATTTCTATATTTTCAATAAAATTTAAGTTTTTTTCATCTATATTAAAATTAATTTGTAAATCATTTTTTATTTTAGAATTTACTACTATTTTCATTTTTTTATTTGATTTTGCTTTTACTTGACTTGTTAATATTTCTCCCAAACCATATGTTAAATTAAAATCATCAACATTTGTCTGTATATCTATTTTTGAATCTTGTCCAATTATTTCTATATTATTAAATTCTTCAACATCTTCAGGAATATTTATATTTTCTAATTTTATATTATTAATATTAAAATTTCTTGAAGTTCTAACTGGTGTTTCATTTAATTTTAATTCTTCCATTTTTGTTCCTTTCCAAAATAAAGTTTAATTATCCTATTGCTCCTTCTAATTCTAAATTAATTAAATTATTCATTTCTACCGCATATTCTAATGGCAATTCTTTTGAAATAGGATAAGCAAATCCTCTTACTATCATAGCTTTTGCATCTTCTTCTGATATTCCTCTACTCATTAAATAAAATATCGTTTTATCACTTATTTTTCCTATTTTAGCTTCATGTGAAAATTCCACTTCATCTGTTCTTACATCATTTGCTGGAATTGTATCAGATATTGATAAATCATCTAACATAAGTGATTCACAAGACACTGAACATTTTGAATTTTTTGCATTTTCGTTTATTCTAACTAAAGATCTGTAAGTACATTTTCCTCCATCTTTAGATATAGATTTAGAATTTATTACTGATGAAGTGTTTGGTGCATTATGAATTACTTTAAATCCTGTATCTAAGTTTTGTCCTTTTCCTGCAAAAGAAATACCTGTATATTCTGTTTTTGATCCTTCTCCATTTAATATACTCATTGGATATAACATTGATATTTTAGATCCAAATGATCCAGTTACCCAATCTATTTGTGCATTTTTTCCTACTATTGCTTTTTTAGTATTTAAATTTAACATATTTTTTGACCAGTTTTCTATTGTAGAATATCTTAAATATGCATTATCTTTTACATATAATTCAACACATCCTGCATGAAGATTTACCTTATTATATTTTGGTGCACTACATCCTTCTATAAAATGAAGTGATGCTCCTTCGTCTACAATAATTAATGTATGTTCAAATTGACCTGATTCTGGTGAATTTAATCTAAAATATGATTGAAGCGGTATATCGACTTTTACACCTTTTGGAACATATACAAATGATCCTCCTGACCATACAGCACCATGTAATGCAACAAATTTATGATCAGTTACAGGAACACATTTCATAAAATGTTCTTTTACCAAATCTGGATATTCTCTTACAGCTGTTTCCATATCTGTATATATTACACCTTGTTTTTTTAAATCTTCTTTCATACTATGATATACAACTTCAGAATCATATTGAGCCCCAACACCAGAAAGTGATTTTTTTTCAGCTTCTGGTATACCTAATTTATCAAAAGTATTTTTTATATCTTCTGGTACATCTTCCCATAATCCATTTAATTTAGTTTTGGGTCTTACATATGTTGCAATTTCATTCATGTCTAATTCAGAAATATCTGGTCCCCATGTTGGAAGTTCTAATTTATTATATACATTTAATGCTTTTATTCTAAAATCTCTCATCCAATCTGGATCATTTTTCTGCTTTGATATTTCACTTACTGTAGCTAATGTTAGACCTTTTTTAATTTTATAATCATAATCATCTTTGTTTTTTATATCATATATATTTCTATCTATATCATCAACTTTTGTTTTTGCCATTGTATATATTTCCTTTCATTACATCTTTTTATATTTACTATATCCATTTTCTTCTATTTCTTTTGCTAATTCTTGTGTTCCAGTTTTTACTATTTTTCCATCTACTAACACATGGACATAATCAACTTTTAAATTGTGTAATATTTTATTATTATGAGTTATTATTAAAACTGCATTATTATCATTTTTAAACATTTCTATTCCTTTAGATACTGTTTTTATTGCATCAACATCTAATCCAGAATCTGTTTCATCTAATATTGCGAGTTTTGGATTTAATACAAGCATTTGCAATATTTCGTTTTTCTTTTTCTCTCCACCTGAAAATCCAACATTTAAACTTCTTTCCATATTTTTTGGATTCATATTTAATTCTTCCATATATTTTGCTAATTCTTCTTTGAATTCAAATAATTTAACTGGTTTTCCTGTAGCTTTATTTTTAGCATATTTCAAAAAATTTGTTACAGATATTCCAGGTATTTCTTCTGGTAATTGAAAAGACATAAATACACCTTTTCTTGCAATTTCGTCTGTATTTAAATTTGTAATATCTTCACCTTCTAATTTTATATAACCATTTTTCTTTGTATATATTGGATTATTTAATATTGCATTAGCTGTAGTTGTTTTACCAGAACCATTTGGTCCCATTATTACATGTATTTCTCCCTTATTTATTTCTAAATTTATTCCTTTTAAAATTTCTTTTTCTTCTGCATTAACACATAAATCTTTTATTTCTAATAATTTTTTACTCATAATCTTGTCCTTTCTATTTATATAATATATTTTTATTTGTTCTTCTTACGCAACATCTACATTTTTCTTTATTTATATCATAACCGCAATCCAAGCTATTTAATCCTAAAGTTTTGTGTACATATTTTGCAAGTTTATTAATTGTTTCATCTGTTATAGCCAATTTTATTTTTTCAGCTTCAACTTCTGCTTTTTCCGAATCTAATCCTAAAACTTCTTTTAAAAATAAATAAACTATATCATATGCTTCTAATATTTTTTTTGCTAGATTTTCTCCCTCTTCTGTAAGTTCTATAGCCCCATATGATTCATAATTTAATAAATTATTATCTTTTAAATTATGAATTGCTTTATTTACACTTGGTTTAGTACAATTCATTTTTTTTGCAACATCTGTAACTCTAATATTTCCATTTTGTTTTTTCAATATGTACATAGTTTTTAAATATTGCTCTAATGATTTAGATATCATAATTTTTCTCCTTTTTGTTAACTGCGGTTAACATTATATAACTTTATAATTTGTTTGTCAAGGTTAACATTTGATTTTTTGTTGATTTTTCTGCAAATTTATTTGATTTAGTTTTATTTAATTTTGTGATAAAAAATTCATAAGTTGTCAAAAAACTACGTCCCCATTGACAACTTATGAATATATTTGAACATTTTGGAAAAGATATTTTTAGGTGGTGATTAATATGACAGAAAAAGAACTTTTATATGTCGAAGATGCTTTAGGTCATGAAAAATTTATGAAATCATGCAGCCAAAAAACATCTAAACAATTAACTGATTTTACACTTTCTTCTTATATAGGAGAATTAGAACAAAAACATGATGAAATTCTTAAAAAATTTTTAAATTTATTATAAGGAGGTCTTTATGAACGAAGACAGAGATTTAATGGAAAAAGAACTTTTAATTATTAAAGGTGTATGTGACTTATATCTTCATGGTACAATTGAATCTTCAACAGCAGAAGTTCATAACGCTTTTAAAGAAGCATTAAATGAATCTTTAAATATTCAAAATAAAATATATAATTTAATGGCTGAAAAAGGTTGGTATAAAACTCAAACAGTTGAACAAACAAAAATTGATACTGTAAAACAAACTTTTAGTGCAAATTAATTAATAGAGACTTTACTGAAATGCATTACAAATATTAAATATTTTTGGTGTATTTCATATAAGTCTCTATTTTATCATTTTTATATTTATTTCATATAATGTAATAATTTATTTTTTCGAAAGGATGGTTATTACATGCAAGAAATTTTAAAACTAGGTTCTATGGGACCTAATGTAGAATTATTACAAAGTACATTAAAAAAACTGGGATATTATACAGGAAATATTGATGGTATATTTGGCTCTCAAACTGAGACAGCGGTTAAAAATTTTCAATATAATTTTAGGCTTTATCCAGATGGTATTGTTGGTCCAAACACTTGGAACGATCTTTTCCCTTACATAAACGGATACAGATATTATATAATTGGACCAGGAGACACTTTATATTCTATTGCTAGATTTTATAACACTAATGTTAACTTCCTTTTAATTGCAAATCCAGGAATAAATCCAAACAATTTAATAATAGGTGATCGTATTGTTGTGCCATTTGGAAATATCGTTCCTACCGATATAAGTTATATACATTCAATCATGACTCTAAATATAAATGCTCTTAATACTGTTTATCCATTTTTACAAACATTTAATATAGGTTACAGTTATATGAATAAAACTTTACCTTGTATACGTTTTGGAAACGGAAGGAATAAAGTATTCTATAGTGCTGCAATCCATGCAAATGAGTGGATTACTTCTATTGTTCTTATGAAATTTATAGAAGATTTATGCAAAGCCTTTGTTCTAAACTCAAATATTTATCGGTGTAAATGTAAGATATTTATTTAATAATATATCTATTTATATAGTTCCTATAGTTAATCCTGATGGAGTTGATTTAGTCAATAGCTATCTAAAATCTGGCATTAATTATGAAAATGCTAAAAATATATCTAATAATTATCCAAATATTCCTTTTCCTAGTGGTTGGAAGGCAAATATTAGAGGTGTGGACTTAAATTTACAATTTCCTGCAGGATGGGAAAATGCACGAGAAATAAAATATTCTCAAGGCTATATTTCTCCTGCTCCAAGAGATTTTGTTGGTTATGGACCATTAACAGAGCCAGAAGCACTTGCTTTATATAACTTTACTCTTTCAAATAACTTTAAATTAGTTCTAACTTATCATACTCAAGGAAAGGAAATTTATTGGCAATTTCAAAACTATACACCTCAAAACAGTTTAGCAATCGGAACGGCATTTGCAAATTCGAGTGGTTATGTTTTAGCTGATACTCCTTATAATTCTAGTTTTGCTGGTTATAAAGATTGGTTTATACAACAATATAGAAGGCCAGGGTTTACAATTGAAGCAGGTTTAGGAGAAAATCCTTTACCAATTTCTCAATTTAATGAAATTTATAATGATAATATAGGTATTTTAATTCAAGGAGCAACTTTAAGTATATAAAATTTTTTATAGAATAAAAAATTTACACTTATTAAAACATTTTAAAATCCTTGTCTTTTAATAAAAAAAGAATAGTAACTACCAAATAATAATGATATTTACTATTCTTTTTTATTATGTGTTTCTTTTCTTTTTTATATAACCTACCAATACATATACCAATATTCCAAGTAAAGTTATATAAGACACCATATTTGCTAATTGCATTTCTTTGGTTCCTTTATATTTTAACACTAATGTTCCATTCGAATTAATTTTGATTTCTACAAATCCTTTATTATTCATATATAAATCTAATTTTTTAGCATTACCATTTTCAGTTAATATAGCTTCATATCCTAAATAATAAATTCTAGGTAATTCAATAACTGTTTCATCTTTACAATTGGTTATTTCTGCTTTTAAAGATGGTGTATTATTTTCTAATATAGAAATTTCAGCATTTCCACTTATAATTAAAATATCATTATTTCTTTTATCAAAATATTTTTTATTTTTTTGAGTTGCCATTGGCAAATATTCTCTTTCCCAACCCATACCAGATATAGAAACATCAATATCATTCATATTTCTATTTTCAAATATTTTAAAATCATAAGCATTATACACTGTATATCCATTAAATAATAGGACTATTATTAATATTATTATTCTTTCAATTTTTCTATTAAAATTCTTAAAAGCAAGTCCTCCTAGTATACTTAAGCATAATAACAAAACAGATTCTAATCTCCAAGCAAATTGTATCATTACAAATGTTTTTGGCAAGAGTATCCATGGACACAATTTTGACATTAAAAATGTACATATAATAGTTGCAAATAATATAAATTTAAAAAAGTTTTTTTGTTCTATTTCTTTAAATATTTTTTTATTAAACAAAATCGTTCCAATAGCCAATATAAATCCTAAAATATTCAAATAATATGTTATATTAGAAAATTTTTTACAAGGCTTTTGTCTAAAAAAGTCTTTTATTCCCATGGCAGAATTTACTATTGTACCTCTATTAGTCATACTGTCACCTTCAAAAACAGTATAAATTTTTAATGACTTATGTTGTAAAATAGGAACAGTAAATGTTGCTGTTAATAGTAATATTATTGTTGATGAAAGCACCAACGATTTTATATTTTCTTTTTTAAATACTTTTTTAATATTTAATAATAAGTATATAAATATAAAGGCTGTAAAATAAACTGCTAAAACTAAATGCGAATTAATTATTCCTACATATCCCAATATAAACCATAAGTAAAAATATTTTTTATCACCATAAAATAATTCATATAATCCCAACATTATCATTGGCATAAAAATAAATATCAATGATTCTGCTAATGAATCTCTTACAAAAACTTCTGTTAGCATATATGGAAAAGACAAGTAAAATATTGCAGATATTAATGCGGAAAATTTATTTTTAAATATTTTATTTACCAATTTATACATCATAACAGCAGACAAAAAATATACAATAAAATGAATTATCTTTAATCCCCATATAACATTTCCATTAAGTACTAATGTAATTAATGCTGTAGAAAAATGTGCTAGTCTAGGATAAAAAATCCTTGAAGCATATCCAAAGTCATGTGCTATTATAGGTAGTATATTTGATAATGTTCCTTGTTTTATACTTGTATATATTGAAAATATGTTGCTTATATGAAAGTCAGTATCGTTTCCTTTTATATATTTACTTGAAAAAATATAAGGTAACATTATTAAAAACGTTACACCAAACAATATTACATATGGATTTTTTAATACATTGCTATATAATTTCTTTATAAATTTTTTCACTTTTGCTCTCCTTTTCTATTAGTAAAGAAATTATAACACAATGTTTTTATACAGTCTACAAAAAATAAAAATATAAAGAGGATTTATTCATCCTCTTCATACTCATTTTCTATATTATTATCAAATGTTTCATCATATTCGAATTCATATGATTCATCTTTTTTAGGTTTTATAGGTTCTTTTTTGGGTCTAGCATCTTTTTTGTTTTCTGTTACTTTTGCAGTATTCTTCTTAATCTCTTTTATTAATTGTTCACTTGTAGCTTTTTTGTTTTGTATACATTTATTCATCATATTATTTGTTTTATCTAATAAATCAGGTATATAATCTAATATTTTGTCAAATGATGATGAATGATTTACAGGTAGTAATCTTACATTATTTGCTTGTACCACTAAAAATGCTATAGGATTTATTGTAACACCGAGCACCACTTCCACCACCAAATGGTAATTTATATTGAATTGATTCTTCTTTATCTCTCTTTTTATATTCATCTATTGTTTCACCTTTAAACTCGCTACCACCTGCTGCAAAACCAAAAGATACTTTAGATATAGGAATTATTATAATATTATTTGAAGTTTCTATAGGCTCTCCTATAATAGTATTCACATCTACCATATCTTGAATACTATTCATAGCTGTAACCATAAGACCTTCTATTGGATGTTCTGACATATTTCTCATCTCTCCTTTTTTTATTTAAAATATACATTACATAAATAATATGTATCATTTTTATATTAAATATACAGTTTAATTCTATATTTAATAAGTTTTGATTCAAATAAATTGGTTTTATATCTATTTTTTGTTTTTCTATATTTTTTATTTGATTTCTTAATACAAACGGTATTATGCCAGATACTATTCCAAATATGATTGATGTAAGTGCCGAATTTTCTGTACCTATTTCTACTTTTAAATTTAATTCTTCAAAAATTATTTTTAAGTTTTTTAAAACATCAAATACATTTACATCAAATTTTACATCTTTTAGTATTAATTTTTTCTCTAATTTTTTTATTTTATTTTCTAATCTCAATTTTTCAAGTTTTTCTTTTGTAATATTTATTTTTAATATTCTTAAAAACTTTAATACATATAGTTTAACTTCTATATCATAATTTTCTTGTAAATGCCTTTCTTCTACTTTATATGATGTGAATTTAATATTTTTAATATTTATTTTTATTCTTGAAAAAGCAATTAAAAATAATAGTGTTAGCAAAACTATAATTAATAATAAAAAAAACAATATTATCGCCCCCTTAGAAGCTTTAATATTATTTTTTCCTCTTTTTATTTTTTTAATCTTGATTTTTATTATTTTTTTCTACTAAGATATCAGAAAATAATTCTTCTTGAACTGTTACAACTTTACTTCTTCTGGATAATTCTAACAATCCAGAAAAAGCTGTTACTACTTCTTGCTTATTATGTTTTTTTATTGAAAACATTTTGTTAAATACAAATTTTTTACTTTTTACTAACACTCTTAGCATTTCTTTTACTTTGCTTGCTACTGTATATGTATCTGTTATAGCTATCTTTTCAATGTTTTGAGCATTTACATTTACTTTTTCTTCATTTCTTTTAATTATATTACTATATAATTCTGGTATAAGTTTATTGTCATAATCCTTTTCTAATTTTTGTTTTGGTAGTTCTATTTCTTCTTGTAATTTATATATTCTATCTGAATAAATCTGAAAATTTTCTTTTAGTTTTTTTGTTATTTCTTTATATTTTTTATATTCTATAATTCTTCTAATTAATTCCTCTTCAGAAACTTCTTCTTCCTCAACATCTTGTTTTGGTAATAAATTTTTTGATTTAATATACAAAAGTGTTGTTGCCATAACTAAAAACTCACTAGTAATTTCTAAGTTTTCTTCTTCCATTTGTTTTATAAATTGTATGTACTGATCTGTTATTTCACTTAAATTTATATCATATATGTCCATTTTGTTTTTGTCTATTAAATGACATAATAAATCCAATGGGCCTTCAAAGTTATCTATTTTTATTGCATATTTATTTGTTTCTAGTGTTAATATATTAGGCATCTTCTTCTCCTTCTAAAGCTTCTTTTATATTTTCAGATTTATATCCTTTTTTTAATAAATATTGTTTTATTTCTTCTATTTCCATAGAACTTGATTTTTTATTTATAATATTTTTAGCAGATTTTATTTCGTATTCTTCTAAATCATCTCTATTGTTGTAAATATAATCTTCTATTATATTTCTATTAATTCCTTTTGAAATTAATTTATATTCAATTTCTCTAATTGATAAATTCTTTAGATTTATAAATTCGTAAACTAATTTTTTTATGTATTCTTCATCATTTATATATTTTGCTTCTTTTAAATAGTCTATAATATCATCTAACATCTCATTATCAATTGTACTTGAAAATTTTTTTCTCACTTCATATTCTGTTCTTTTTTTAAAAATTATGTACTTTAATACTTTTGTTTTTTCTTTGTCAAATTCTTCTATTGTATACATATCTTCCTTCTTTCTGGTACTAATTTTACTATATTAAGCTTAAAATATCAAGAATAAAATTTAATGAATTTAAAAAGTCTTAATTTCTATTTTAAATTATGTTTTAAAAGATATAAATTTTAATTTGGGGTAAAAATGCTAAAGTAAAAGGATAAAATCTGTTATAAAAACAAATTCTATCCTTCTTTTGGTCTCATACATTAAAATTTTATCTTATTCTTCAGTATCATCTTCGTCTTCCTGTATTTCTTCTCCTAAACTTTGTTCAAAAGCTTTTGCAAAATTATCTCTAACTTTATTTTCCACTTCTGCCAAAATTTCTGGATTTTCTTTTAAATATTTTTTAACATTTTCTCTACCTTGACCTATTCTATCTCCATTATAGCTAAACCAAGATCCACTTTTTTCAATAATATCTAGATTAACAGCCATATCTAATATATTTCCAGCTTTTGAAATTCCTTCTCCATATACTATATCAAATTCTGCCTCTCTAAATGGTGGAGCAACTTTATTTTTTATAACTTTAACTCTTACTCTATTTCCTTTTACTTCTCCATCTTGTTTTATATTTTCTATTTTTCTTATATCAAGTCTTACAGATGCATAGAATTTAAGAGCTCTACCACCTGTTGTTGTTTCTGGATTTCCAAACATAACTCCAATTTTTTCTCTTAATTGGTTTATAAATATAATAACAGTTTTTGATTTGTTAATAGCTCCTGCTAATTTTCTTAAAGCTTGTGACATAAGTCTTGCTTGTAATCCCATATGAGAATCTCCCATATCTCCATCTATTTCTGCTTTTGGTACTAATGCAGCAACAGAGTCTACTACTATTACATCTAATGCACCACTTCTAACTAATGCTTCTGTTATTTCTAATGCTTGTTCTCCTGTATCTGGTTGAGATACTATTAAATTATCTATATCTACTCCTAATTTTTTTGCATATACTGGATCCAAAGCATGTTCTGCATCTATAAACGCTGCTTCTCCACCCATTTTTTGTGCTTCCGCTATTACATGTAAAGCAAGTGTTGTTTTACCAGATGATTCTGGTCCAAATACTTCTATTATTCTTCCTCTAGGTAATCCTCCTATTCCTAATGCTATATCTAAACTCAATGCTCCAGTAGGTATTGCTTCTACTTCCATTGTTTTAAATTCTCCTAATTTCATTACTGAACCTTTTCCAAATTGTTTTTCTATTTGGCTCATTGCCATTTCTAGTGCTTTCATTTTTTCTGTATTTTCTCCCATGTTTTTTCCTCCTATATTAAACTTTTGTTTGGTATCTGTATTATATACCAAATTTTTGTTTTGTCAATACTTTTATAAAAAAATTATTTATACCATGATTTTATATTATTATATAAATTAAACCAATTTGAATTTATGTTTCCTGTTAAGCTATCACTAAACAATGCCATTGTTTTTCCTGTGCATATACTAATATATGGTATATCATTTTTATATATTTCTTCTAATTTTGAAAATTTTTCTTTTAATATTTTTTCATCAGTTATATTATTTAATTCTTCTACTATTTTTTTTGTTTCTTCATTACTATAATTTGCTAAATTACTTTCTCCAAAAAAAGTTGTTAAATCAGGATTTACAGACATATAAGTTGTACTTAATAACATATCATAACTTTTGTTTTGCAAATAATTATTATATTGCTCTTCATTTGCTTTTATTATATTTATTCTAATACCCTGATTATCTAATTGTGTTCTAATATTTTCAGCAATTAATATTCCATCTGAATTACTTGATTTTACTACCAAATTAAATGATAATTTTTGATATTGTCCATCTATATTTTTTTGCCAATATGTATTTTTATAATTCCATCCATTTTCTACTAAAAGCTGTTTAGCATTATCTGTGTTATATTCATATCCCAATTTTAAATCATTGTATAGCCAACTACCATAATCTAATGGATATGAAACTAAATAAGCTTTATTTGCTAACACACCTGAAACTATATTTTGCTTGTCAATTGAAGATGCTATAGCTTGTCTTACTTCTATTTCTGATAAAGCATTATTTTGCATATTAAAAGCAATAAATGTGTGTTCTCTATTTTTCATTTCTTTGTAATTATAACCTATTGTTCCTACATAATCTTGAAAATTTGCATTTGATGTACTTATAAAATCTACACTTCCTAATTTAAATGCATTATAGACTTCTCCCATTGATGAGTATAGATTTATAGAAATTTTCTGTAAAAATAAATTCTCTTTTTTCCACCAATTTAAATTTTGTTCCAATACAATTATTTTATCTTGTGCGTCAGAGATTTTATACATACCTGTACCAACTATTGTCTTATTTTTTGATGTATTCACAAAATCTTCTCCTTCAAAATACTCCTTACTTAATATAGGAAATGTCAAATTATATTCAAAAAATGGTACATTTCTATCTAATTTAATTTTTATTGTATTTTTATCTACAACTTCTACTCCAGTTACATATTGAACATTATATGAATAAATAGAACTAGTATCTTTTAATCTATCTATAGTAAATCTTACGTCATCTGCTGTAAATTGATTTCCATTTGACCATTTAACATCTTCTCTTAATTTTATTATATATGTATTATCCGCTGTTTTCGCCCATTCAGTTGCTAACGCTCCTTCTAATTTAAAATCCTCAGATATATTTATTAGTGGATCAAATATTAATTTTGATATTTCTTGTACATTTCTATTTTTACTAATAATTGGATTTATATTATCTAATTGTGATATTGCTAAATTAAGTTCTTTAGTTTTTCCTTTATCACTGATTTCTTCTTGATTTATTCCTTTGGTTTCAGTTTTATTGTTACTTATTTTGTATACAGAAAAAGCTATTATGATTACTACAAATAACAAAAATATATATTTAAAAAAACTACTTTTCATATTTCACCTCTTTTATCAATTGTAATAATACATTAAACTAATATTTTTTTCAAGATTTTTTAGAACAAATCTAAAAAAATCAAAGATTTTTTCAGTAATTTGTTCGTGTATGAAAATTTGTAAAACAAATTTTCTGTGTAGTATAATTTATATATTATAAAATATACATAACTTTCTTAATATATAAAAAAGGCAACTACATTAAATTAAAATCTTTAATGTAAATTGCCCCCACATTTTATATAAAATTTACTTTCTAGATTCCACTATAAGTTTTATACCTGTTCTATCTTCTCCTTCAACTTCTACCTCTGCAAATGCAGGTATACATACTAAATCTACTCCGGCTGGTGCTACAAATCCTCTTGCTATAGCTACTGCTTTTACTGCTTGATTTAGAGCTCCAGCTCCAATTGCTTGCATTTCTGCTTTTTGTGATTCTTTAACCAAACCTGCAATAGCTCCTGCTACTGAATTTGGGTTTGATTTTGATGAAATTTTTAAAATTTCCATTTTCTTTTGCCTCCTATAATATTAAATTTTAATTGCAACTTCTTTTTGCATTTTGTATTTTACATTATATGGAAATATATGTCTAGTGTTTTTTGGAAATTTTTTACATTTTTCATCGTACATTTTCACTCATTTTCGACAAATATCATTTTATATTTTTATTATTTTTTATTATTTCTTTAATTAATACAACTTATTTATACTTTTACTCTTTTAATTTTTACAACCTTATTAGTTTCATCATCAATTTCAAAGATACATCCATTAAATATACTAGTTCCACCAGCAATTTTATATCTTTCTGGCAATGTTGTTTCAAATCTTTTTATTGATGCTGATATATCCATACCAATAACCGAATGCTCAGGCCCTGTCATTCCAATATCCGTTATATATCCAGTTCCATTTGGTAATATTTTTTCATCCGCCGTTTGAACATGTGTATGTGTACCAAACATTGCTGTTATTTTTCCATCTAAATAATAACCCATAGCAATTTTTTCTGCTGTTGCTTCTGCATGAAAATCTATTATTATTATATCTGCTTTTTCTTTAATATTAGATATTATTTCTTTGGCTTTTAAAAATGGATTTTCTGATAAAACTCCCATATCTACTCTTCCTATTAAATTTATTACAGCAATCTTTTTATCTTTACAATTATAAATTGCAAATCCCTTTCCTACAACATCTTTTGGATAATTGGCTGGTCTTATTAATTGAGGATTATCTATAAATTTAAATATATCTTTCTTACCCCAAGTATGATTTCCCATGGTTATAACATCAGTACCTGCATTTATTAAATCATTAAAATTTTTTTCTGTTATTCCCATACCTTCTGCTGCATTTTCTCCATTTGTTATTACAAAATCTATATTTTCTTGCTTCTTTAAACCTTTTAATATTTCCTTTACTTTTCTTACCCCTATATCTCCAACAATATCTCCAATAGCTAAAATTTTCAATTCATTTCCTTCTTCCTTTTTAATTTACATTATCATACTATATATTTTTAATTTAATCAAGCTTGTATTTTTATAATACCATGTCAATTTAAATATAATTTATTAATTTTTTTCTATATAAGAAAAAAGATTGTGACTTAAGTCACAATCTTTCTATTTTGCATAATCTATTACTCTTGATTCTCTAATAACATTTACTTTTATTTGTCCTGGATAATCCATTTCATTTTCTACTTTTTTAGCTACTTCTCTGGCTAGTATAGTCATTTTATCATCATTTATTTCGTCTGGTTTTACTATTATTCTTATTTCACGTCCAGCTTGTATTGCAAAAGATTTTTCAACTCCTTCAAAAGAATCTGCTATTTCTTCTAAGTTTTGTAATCTCTTAATATATGTTTCTAAAGTTTCTCTTCTAGCACCTGGTCTTGAAGCTGATATAGCATCTGCTGCTTGTACTAAAACAGCCTCCAATGTTTGTGGTTCAACATCTCCATGGTGTGCTTCAACAGCATTTATTACTATTGGATTTTCTTTATACTTTTTAAGTATATCAACACCTATTTCTACGTGTGTTCCTTCCATATCATGATCTAATGCCTTTCCAATATCATGTAAAAGCCCAGCTCTTCTAGCTAATTTCGGATCTAATCCTAATTCTTCTGCCATAATTCTTGCTAAGTTTGATACTTCTATTGAATGATTTAAAACATTTTGTCCATAACTCGTCCTATACTTTAATTTACCAATTAATTTTATAACATCTGGATGTAAACCATTTACACCTGTTTCTAAAATAGCTCTTTCTCCTTCTGCTTTAATTGTTGCTTCCACTTCTTCTTTTGCTTTTTCTACCATTTCTTCTATTTTTGCAGGATGAATTCTTCCATCATCTATTAATTTTTCTAACGCAATTTTAGCAACTTCTCTTCTTAATGGATCAAAACCTGATAGAATTACAGCTTCTGGTGTATCATCAATTATTAAATCTATTCCTGTAAGTGTTTCTAATGCTTTAATATTTCTACCTTCTCTACCAATAATTCTTCCTTTCATATCATCATTTGGAAGTGATACTATTGATACAGTAGTTTCTTGTGAATGATCTGCTGCACATTTTTGAATTGCATATGTAATTAATTCTTTTGCATTTTTGCCAGCATCTTCTTTTGCTTTTTGATCTAAATCTCTAATAATAGCTGCTTTTTCACTTGTTATTTGTTTTTCAATTTCATCTAACAATCTTTCTTTTGCAGCTTCTTTTGTTAAGCCAGATATTCTTTGTAATTCTTCCATCTCTTTTTCATACAATGATTCTAATTCTTGACTTCTTGTATCAAGATCTTGTCTTGTTTGTTCTATTTGTCTTTCTTTTTTCTCAAAATTTTCAGAACGTCTTTCTAAATTTTCTTCTTTCTGAATTACTCTAGCTTCTTGTTTTTGTATTTCGCCTCTTCTTTCTTTAATCTCCTGATCTAATTCTTTTCTACTACTCATGATTTCTTCTTTAGCCTTAAAAATTTCTTCTTTTTTCATATTTTCTGCTTCAATTTTAGCTAAATCGATTAATCTTTTAGCCTCTTGTTCAGCACTTTCTATTTTAGATTCAGCAATCTTTTTTCTTATTGTCATTCCTACTGGTATTCCTATTGCTAGTGAGATTAAGACAGTGGCAATTATGATTAAAATATTCATAATCATACACCTCTTTCTTATTAAATTTTCAATGTTCGAATAAATATATAAATTTAAAATTATTATTTTAATATATTTCTTCCTATTCTATTTTATATTTATTATTGTAAACTGTCAAGTATTTATTTAATATGAATTGTATTTTATTCAAATTTATTAACTTTTTCAATAATCTTATTTGCAATAATATTTTTATTAAACTACAATACACATATTAAATTTTTAAACACTACCAAAGGAAATGTCATAAAAAACAACATTTCCCTCAGTAGTGTTTAAAAATCATTTCATGCGTTCATACTTTCTTTTGCAACTTTCAGTCTTGTGGCTGCTATTTTCTCTTCTTCTTTACTCAACTCACGACCAAGTTTAGGGCAATAAAGTGGCTTGCGAATATTAGTCCATTCGCTAGGTCTCTCAAGAGATTCTTCAATTACTCCACCAACTTCAAGGCATACAGCCTTCATATCTCCATCCCTGAAATCATCATAAGGATCAGGATCGGGAAGTAATTTAAATGATATACATTGATCACAGTAGTCGTTGCCACCCATACCTTGAGTAGAATACTTTAATGCTCCGCCACTGTCAATAACAACGACATCAACACCAGCTTTTTCAAGTTCTTTAATTTCCCGCAGATCTTTTTCATTCAACATTCACTTTTCCTCCTTAAAATAATAATTTTACAATGTACGCTATATATCAAACTGTAAAACAGGATTAAAAAGAATTTAACATTAGTATTATATCATTTTTTATTATTTTTTTCAAGTTTTTCAGTATTTTGATTATATATGGTATGTGTCAACTAAATGTAAGCATTTTTTTATTCTACTTATTATTCATGATTTCAACAAATTGTTTTTCGTTAATTTCTTTATTTTTTAATAAATATTCAACTGCTTTTTCCGTTTTTCCTTTATTTTCTGTCAAAATTTTAATTGTTTTCTCATAACATTCTGAAAGAATTTTATTGGCTTCCTCATATATATATTTATCTATATTTTCTTCATAAGGAAATGTATATAATCCTAATTCTGACATACCATATTTTGTAATCATATTTCTTACCATTTTAGAAGCATTATTTAAATCAGTATTATTTCCAGACTCATGTTCACCTAAATAAACAATTTCATTACACATTCCACCTAAACAGCGACAAATCTTATTCAAATACTCTTGTCTACTTAAATTTTTTATTTTTTCATTATATCTAACATATCCCAATACGCCTCTGCCCTCAGCATTAATTGTTATTTTTTCTATTCCAGGATTTTTTCCTAATATATAACTAATAGCTGCATGTCCAATTTCATGAATAGCTGTTCTTCTTTGAGATTCTTCATCTATTAAATCAGGATTTATCATATATTCTCCTGTATATATATTTTTTATCATGTCTTGAATTGTTGGTATACATTCTTTTGTTATAGTTTTTATATCTCCTTTTTTAGTAGCTAATTTTAGCAATGTATTTTGTACAACTTTATCAACAAATCTTCCATTTCCTATGTTTTCTACATTACAGAAATACTTCATTAATCTTTTTAAATTTTCCTTTGCATCATCTTCTATTTGTAAGCCAATATCATGTATTTTTTTATAATATATTTCACAATATTCATCATCTGTATAATCAACAAAATTAAATGTATATCCAACTCTTGATGAAATTCCTGGATTTATTTTTAAAAATTCACCCATTTCATTTTTATATCCAGCAAATACTACTACAAATTCACCTTTATGGTCTTCCATTGCTTTAATTAATGTTGCAATAGCTTCTGATCCAAAATCATATTGAGCATTATGTCCTTGAGCCAAACTATAAGCCTCGTCTATAAATAATACTCCTCCCATTGCTTTTTCAATTACTTCTGCTGTTTTTATAGCTGTCTGCCCTACATATCCTGCAACCAAATCTTTTCTTTCTACTTCTATTAATTTATTTTCATGAATAATTCCAATATCAAATAAAACTTTAGCAATAATTCTTGCTACTGTTGTTTTACCTGTACCAGGATTGCCTGTAAAAATCATATGTAGATTTTGCCTAGGAATTACTAAATTTTGTTCTTCTGCTTTTTTAAAAAATTTTATATATTTTTCAAATTCAATAATTTTTTCTTTTATTTCTTTTAATCCAATCAAGTTATCAAGCATATCTTTTGCATTATATTTAGAATAATTTGTATTATTTAGCTCTTCTATTGTTGGAATATCTTCTATTGTTATCATTTTTATATTTTTAGTTTCCCTTAAAGCATGTTTCATAATTACTTCTTGTATCAATTTATCTACAAAACGCCCATTACCAAAATTTTTTTTACTACTATAATACTCAAAAATTTTTGATAAATCTTTATCTACTTTTGAGTTCATAGAATATCCCATATTATTCATCTTAAGCATAAACATTTGCTTAAGTTCATCCTCAGAGTAATCCTCAAAATTGAATGTATAACCTATTCTAGAAGAAATTCCCGGATTTATATCTAAAAATGTCTTCATTTCATCTTTATACCCAGCAAAAATAACAACAAAATTATTTTTATGGTCTTCCATTGCTTTAATTAATGTTGCAATAGATTCTGATCCATAATCATTTTGAGAATTATGCCCTTGAGCCAAACTATAAGCCTCATCTATAAATAATACTCCTCCCATTGCTTTCTCAATTACTTCTGCCGTTTTTATAGCTGTCTGCCCTACATATCCTGCAACCAAATCTTTTCTTTCTACTTCTATTAATTTATTTTCATGAATAATTCCAATATCAAATAAAACTTTAGCAATAATTCTTGCTACTGTTGTTTTACCTGTACCAGGATTGCCTGTAAAAATCATATGTAGATTTTGCCTAGGAATTACTAAATTTTGTTCTTCTGCTTTTTTAAAAAATTTTATATATTTTTCAAATTCAATAATTTTTTCTTTTATTTCTTTTAATCCAATCAAGTTATCAAGCATATCTTTTGCATTATATTTAGAATAATTTGTATTATTTAGCTCTTCTATTGTTGGAATATCTTCTATTGTTATCATTTTTATATTTTTAGTTTCCCTTAAAGCATGTTTCATAATTACTTCTTGTATCAATTTATCTACAAAACGCCCATTACCAAAATTTTTTTTACTACTATAATACTCAAAAATTTTTGATAAATCTTTATCTACTTTTGAGTTCATAGAATATCCCATATTATTCATCTTAAGCATAAACATTTGCTTAAGTTCATCCTCAGAGTAATCCTCAAAATTGAATGTATAACCTATTCTAGAAGAAATTCCCGGATTTATATCTAAAAATGTCTTCATTTCATCTTTATACCCAGCAAAAATAACAACAAAATTATTTTTATGGTCTTCCATTGCTTTAATTAATGTTGCAATAGATTCTGATCCATAATCATTTTGAGAATTATGCCCTTGAGCCAAACTATAAGCCTCATCTATAAATAATACTCCTCCCATTGCTTTCTCAATTACTTCTGCCGTTTTTGGTGCTGTTTGTCCTATATATTCTGCAACTAGATCTTTTCTTTCTACTTCCACTAATTTATTTTCATAAACCAATCCTAAATCATATAACATTTTTGCCATTATTCTTGCTACAGTTGTCTTTCCTGTACCAGGATTACCTGTAAAGATCATATGTAAATTAGATTCTGTAGTTTTTAATCCTAAGTTTTGGGCTTTTAATGTATATAATGCATATTTTTCAAATTTTTTTATATTATCTTTAACAGAATTTAATCCTATTATATTTTTTAGGCTTTCTTCTACTGTCTCTCTTTTATATATATTATCTGGAAAAATAAAACCTTTTTTACTAATACTATAATTAGATAAATATTTAGCTAATTCTTCATTATAAAACGGAAAGAATTCTGCATTCATACTTACATATTCTATAAATTGTTCTTTTACTATTTTTCTAAGTTTTTGATTATTTCTCAATTTCATTGATAACTCATTATTTAAGTTTTTGTAATATAACTCGAACAATTCGTCTATTGATAAGTTTGAGATTTTATATCTATTGTTTTGATATACAAACTTTATTTTTGTATCTAATGATAATAATTCATCTACTGAATTTTTGTCAGATGCTATTATTACATAATCTTCATTAAATATTGATGTAATCAATTCTACTATTCTATTAACCCTTCTTAACTCTAGATATCTTGAAGTTCTTCCATTTTTAATTCTTCTATATTCATTAACAAATTCTTTTACATCTGTTAAAACATATAAATGTCTATCCAAAATTGAATTTTCTTCAACAGTCCATACATTAGTGCCAGGTTTTCCCTGTAATTCATAAGTATTTTCTAAAGCTAAATTATATAAACTCAAATACTCTGGTTCATCATTATCAATCTTTTTCCAAGCTTTTAATAATTTACAAATTTTATTAGCTAAATCAAACTTTCCACTTCCTCTATCTCCCTCTATAGAAATATGTAGACCGTTTTCTGTATTTACTTTATCAACTAATTCTTCAATGTTTTCAATTTTATTTCTGTATTCTAAAATTTTATTAATTTCTTGTATTCTGTCTTCTTTTTTCTTTTTCTCTATATTTTCAAATTGTTCTTCTTGTTTTTTTATACTCTGATTTTCTATTTCTTCTTGGTGCTCATTATAGTATTTTCTATCTTCTTCTACCTTGCTCCATTGATTGCTTTTTTTCAAATAATAGAGATAACCTGCAACATCAAATATACAATATGGTCTAGTACAATTCCACCTATTACATTTATATAATAACTCTTTCGTATTTCTATTAACATATATCCAATCACTTTCAGATATATATTTATATTTTAATACACTATTAACATCTTCATCATATCTAGTTTCATATGCATTACAATTATATGGTAACCATATTTTAATATATTCTTTTTTTTCCTGTTCTACAAATACCATATCATTTTTTAACAATTCTAATGCTATATTAAAAGTTTTTTCAGGCACATTTTTTAATCCATCTTTAGGATTCCATTCAAAAGTAAAATAATCACTTTTAAAAACATTTCTTCTATATTCTTCTCTGTCTTTTAAAACATCTATTAGTAATCCTTTATTTTTTAAATATAATATATATCCAGCATAAAATTCAGGACATCTACTAAATTTACATTTAGCACAATTAACATTATTTTTATTTTCATATGCCTTAGGTGTAGTTGTAAATTTACTTTTTTTTGTTATACATTCACCATTTTCTATTTTGTTTTTTAATATTGTATCATCCACTTCTTTATCTCTTGTTTTGTAATCACATAAATTGTATATGTTATTTGAAATTTCAATTTTTTCTTTTTCATCTACTATAACTTTTTTTAAAGATATATCACCATTAGCAAGAATTGCAATACACAATTTAATAAACTCAATAGAAGTAAATCTTAATCCATTAACTAAATTCCATTCAAAATCATAATCTACAACTTCTAAATTATCTAATTTATTTATTTGGTTTATTATTTCCTTAGTTTCTTTTGAAAATTCATCACTTTTAACTTCACTCATTATTTTTCTCCTTTGATATTTTTATGACATAATAATTATATATAAAATAAAACAAAAAAGAAACCTCTTTCGAGGAAAAGAAATATTTTTCTTTTTAGTATAGGCTATTAACCTACACTGGCAGTCAGCACAGTAGGATTGACAACGCCATCTCCTTTATACCATACTGTTTGTTGTGTAAAACTCGGAGTTATTCTCACTATTTCCAGACCTGTGATAAGATATCTGCAGAACACCCATACATAAAGCTTGAATACCATTTGCATCTGCATAGAAAGATGCTATTTCTGAGTGAGATTTTGGTGTCTTTTCTTATTCTTTCTGTCTTGCTTCTTTATATTTCTTTTCCCAACCATCTTCAAACATTTTAAGAATGGTGTCAACTTGAGCATTTTTTGCATTGACAGAAATATAGACGCCGTTGAAATCAAATTCAATAGCTTTCAAGCCATTAAGATTCGATTCCTCATCAAAACACCCTGCTACAATAGCAGCGATTTCCTGGATATTTCTTCCAGCCATGGAATTAATTACCATTACACCGTCATTAAGAGACTTTACTCTTAAAATCTTATTGTCACAAGTCCGAAAACAAAGAGAACCGTCGTGTGAAAAAACTTCCTGAATTCTAACCATTGTTGCCATAATAAATTCCTCCTTAATTTGTTGTTTTATTCTGTTAATATGGCTTGCTGACTTTCAAAGTCTACTATAAATATATTATATAACAATTTTACATAAATTGCAAATATAACATACATTATGTATAAAAGAAAATAATTTCGTTCAATTTTAGTTATTATTTAATTATCTTTCAAACGCCATTCTTTCTTTTTGAATAGCAATTTTACAACAAAAAATACCATCCTTTTCAGAATGATATTTGTATCGTCTGTTCTATTAATTCGAACAGATCCGTTATTGGTGCGGATGAGAGGACTCGAACCTCCACGCCGTTGGCACTGGTTCCTAAGACCAGCGCGTCTGCCAGTTCCGCCACATCCGCATAACAATGTGTTATCTTTGTCATAACACATTATATATTAGCACAACCTTTATTACATTGTCAACTAATTTTATAAAAATATTATTAAGTTTTTAAATTTAAAATTTATTACTTTTCACATCTTCTACGAATTTATCTCTAATTTCTGTTGGTAGAAGAGTTATTTTTTCTATATCTCTTCTGTCTATTATTTCTGGAATATATTGTCCTCTGTCTGCATATTTAGGATCATTAGAAAATTCTGGTCCATCTCCTGTACCAAATTTTCCACCTATATATTTGCATAAATAAAAATATTCTTTTTTATTTACTTCACCATTTTCCAAACTATACAATTGTTTTACAACTTCTACATCTATTCCAAATTCTTCTTTTATTTCTCTTTTTGTTCCATCTTCTAATGTTTCATTACCTTCTCTTCCTCCTCCTGGGAAAGTATAATAATCCCCTATCGGATGATTTTTCACTCCAACTCTATGCATAAACGCAAATCCATTTTCTATTGGTAAAATACCAGCAACTCTTATTCTTTCCATTATATTTCCTCCTTTAAAACCGTTGTTATTATATTCTTGTTTTAAAAAAAATACAATAATTTTATAATAATTGTTTCATAATAAAAATATAGTGGTATAATTTTAAAGAATTAAAATATTTATAAAATTAAATTTACGAAAGAAGGAATTAATAATGTCTAATGCAAAAAAAGAAGAAGTTGATGTTGTTAAATTATATGGTAATGAAGCCACATTATCAAAAGAAATTTTTATAAAAAATTATAATGTTAATTTAGATGGTCTTACACAAAATATTGCCGAAGAAAAAATATCTAAATATGGTTTAAATGAAATTTCACAGGGCAAACCTAAAAAATGGTATAATTATTTTTTACAAAGTTTATTTAGCCCTTTTAATAGTATTTTAATAGGTATATCCTTTTTATTAATATATACAGATGTAATTTTACCGGAAAATCCGAGCTTTGCAAATATTTTGGTTATTATTCTTTTAGTCACAGTAAGTACTTTTTTAGAATTTTTTGAAGAATACAGATCAAACAAGGCTGCTGAAAAACTAAAAGAATTAGTTGCGACTACTACAACAGTTATTAGAGATGGCAAAAAGGTAAATTTACCAATGAAAGAAATAACTATTGGTGATATTGTTGTTCTTTCCGCAGGTGATATGATTCCTGCTGATTTAAGAGTTTTAGAATCTAAAGATTTATATGTTAGCCAATCATCTTTAACTGGAGAATCTGATTCTGTAAAAAAACTTTCAAATACAGAAATAACTTTAAACGATATTGATAGTATATCAGATTTAGATACAATCTGTTTTATGGGTACTAATGTATTAAGTGGTAGTGCAAAATGTGTTGTAATAAAAACTGCTGACAATACTTATTTTGGAAAAATTGCTCACACATTATCACTTGGAAAACCAAAAACTGATTTTCAAAAAGGCATCGAAAGTATTAGTAAATTATTAATAAGATTTATGTTAGTTATGATTCCTGTTGTTTTTTTATTAAACTTTTGGAAACATGATATTGTAACAGCATTTACATTTGCTGTAGCAATTGCAATTGGTATAACCCCTTTACTTCTTCCTGTTATTTTATCTTCTAGTTTATCTAAAGGTGCTGTACGTATGTCTAAAAAGAAAACTATTATTAAAAGATTAGATTCTATTCAAGGTTTTGGTGGAATGAATATTTTATGTACAGATAAAACAGGAACTTTAACAGAAGATAAAATTGTTTTAGAAAAATATTTAAACATTAATGGTGATGAAGATATTCGTATTTTAAAACATGCATTTTTAAATTCATATTTTCAAACCGGCCTAAAAGGAAATATTGATGAAGCAGTAATTCACAGAGCTTTAAATACTGATATGAGTAAATATACAGAAATATATAAAAAAATTGATGAAATTCCATTTGATTTTACAAGAAGGCGTCTTTCTGTTGTTGTTTCTGACGGTAATAAAGCTCAAATGATTACCAAAGGTGCCGTTGAAGAAATTCTAAGTATTTGTACTTTAGTAGATTATAAAGGTGAAGTTTCTAAACTAACAAATACAATAAAAGATAATATAAGAAAAATCAGTAAATCACTTAACAAGGAAGGTTTACGTGTAATTGCAGTTTGTCAAAAAAATGATATTAATGATATAAAAGAATTTGGAGTAGAAAATGAAAAAAATATGGTTCTTCTTGGATTTATTGGATTTCTAGATCCACCAAAAGAATCTGCAAAAGAATCAATAGAAAAATTAAACAAAGCTGGTATTAGGGTTATTGTTTTAACTGGTGATAATGCTGATGTAACTAGATGTGTGTGTAATAAAGTTGGTATTGCATCAAAAAGAATTGTTACAGGAAGCGATATTGACAAATTAGCAGATATTGGCGTTATTAGACTTTTAAGAAAAACTAATATTTTTGCAAAACTTTCTCCTATTCAAAAAGCAAGAGTTGTAAGACTTTTAAAAGAATCAGGAAATGTTGTTGGATATATGGGTGATGGAATAAATGACAGTCCTTCCCTTACAAATTCTGACATTGGTATTTCCGTTGATACAGCTGTTGATATTGCCAAAGAATCAGCTGATATTATATTACTTGAAAAAGATTTAAATGTTTTATTAGATGGTATAACAGAAGGAAGAAGAACATTTGCAAATTTGATGAAATATATTAAAATGGCTATTAGTTTTAACTTTGGTGAAGTTGTTTCTGTAATTATTGCAAGTGTTTTATTACCATTTTTACCTGAAACTCCTATACAATTATTAGTTGAAGGATTGTTATATGATTTTGGGCAATTAACTTTACCTTTTGATAATGTTGACAAGGAATATTTACAAAAACCAAGAAGATTAGATGTTAATAGTTTAAAAAAATTTATGTTATTTATGGGTCCTTTAAGCTCCGCATTTGATATGATTGTCTTTGCCTCTGTATTATTCTTATTTAAAATTAAAGATGTTGCAACATTTCAAACAATTTGGTTTAGTTATAGTATAGTATCAAATCTTATGGGAATGCATATAATTAGAACTGCTAAAGCACCATTTATTCAAAGTAATGCTAATAAAGTTGTTTATTTTTCATCAATTTTACTTAGCATTATAGGAATATTAGTTCCTTATACTCCATTCGGTCATATGATTGGTTTAGTGTCTTTAGCTTTAAAAGATTTATTAATTATACTAGGAGTTCCTGTAATTTATTGTATTGTGGCATTATTTGCAAAGAAATTCTATATTAAAAAATTTGGAGAATGGATATAAATAAAAATAAATCTAATCAGTATAACTGATTAGATTTATTTTTTGATATTTTGTATATAAAATATCGCATTTTTAAATGAGTAATAGTTTTCTCAGATCAATACTAGATATATTGGTCTCTATAATCCTATTATATCCTTTTATTATGCATTCTGTTGCATTTTCGGGATTATCTAATAAAATGGGATAATACAACATTATAATGTCAAATACCATTTGTATATCACCATTTTCTGTTGCCAACTGTTTTAATTTGCCAACTTTTTCCCGTATCAATCTTGCATCCATAAGAATCCTCCTTTAAAAAATGTCAGTTACAGGTAATCCCCTATAACTAATTATGTAAAATTTGCTATATTATAATATCATTTTCTTTCTTTTTTGTCAATCTTACTATATTAGTTGTAAAAAGCATGTAATCATGATATAATAATTAAGTAACTTATTTTTATTGCACTTTAGGAGGTAATTTATGCTTGAATTACGGAATTTACAAAATGCTACTAAGATCTATAACTACTATTTAGATAGTGATTCTGCTTATATTAGAGAACATTTAGATTATTGCATTAAAGATGTAATAAATCTATCTAATCTTTCTCGAATTTGTATTTTAGAATATGCAGATACTTTAGAGTTATACTGCAATCTAATTGCATATTTTTCAGAAATTGATAAGTCTTCTTTGCTTGTAAAATTAATAATTTTATGTGCAAATAAAATTATTAATTTCAAATTTAATCGGCTTAATACCAAAATATATCAAGCTGGAATCTGTTATTATAGCTTTTTATCTATTTTAAAACGATTAAAACAGATAAAAGCTTTATCTTAGCCCACACATTTTGTAAACAATCTTAAAAAGTCTCGATATTATTATATCGGGACTTCTTCAATATTTACTCTTTCTTTTCCTAAAATTTCTTCAAAAACTTTTAAAATCTCATCTGTCACAAATATTGCTCCACACGGTTTAAATTCATTATCTATTCTTATTTTAACACTTATATTATTTCTCTCACCAGAAAAATATTTAATAGCTCCCCTCAATTTTGCTTTTGTTTCTTCTTCTAACTCTGTTATATCAAAAATTAAAACTTTGTGTTTCTTTACTCCAAAATCTGTAATTTGTTTTGCAATAATTTTTGTTTCTTCATTTTCTCTTATACTTAATCTACCATCTACCAAAACAATATTTTCTTCTATTAAGCTTTTTTGTGATGATAAATATGCATTTTCAAATACTATTATTTCTGCTTGTCCAAATAAATCTTCTACAGTAACAAATGCCATAATTTTATTTGTTTTAGTATATTTTTTCTTTACAGCTGTTATTATTCCAGCATATTTAACATTTTGTCCATCTTTAAATTGCAATTTTTCTGTTTGTTCTTCTTTTGACATTTCTTCATCTATTTCTTTTATTTGCTTAGTATTTATATTTGTTTCATGTTCAATTTGATCTCTTAATTTTTCTAATGGATGTCCTGAAACATATATACCTAACATTTCTTTTTCCATAGATAATAATTCTTTTTCTGTAAATTCTTGTTGATTGTAATATGTATATTTTATTTTATCATTTTTTTCTTCATCTTCTTCATTTCCGATATCAAACATTGATACTTGTCCATCTAACCCTTTTTTCTTACTACTTTGGATTGTATCAATTATTGTTTCAAAAGAAGCTAATAATGTGGCTCTATTTTCTGGAAATTCTTGAAATGCACCCGCTCTTATTAAACTTTCTATACATTTTTTATTAACCGCTTCATCTGCAATTCTTTCACAAAAATCTGTAAAACTTTTAAATTTACCATTTTCATTTCTTTCTTTTATAATACTATCAATTGGTACTAAACCAACATTTTTAATACTACCTAATCCAAATCTAATTTTTCCTATTTTTTGTCCACCATCTATATTTTCAACAGTAAATTTGGAATTACTTTTATTTATATCTGGTTTTAATATCTCAATTCCCAATAATTTGCATTCATCTATATATTGAGGAATTTTGTCTAAATTTCCTAAAAAGCTATTTAACGTAGCAGCCATAAATTCTGCTGGATAATATGCCTTCAAGTATGCTGTTCTATATGCCACAACAGCATAACATGCAGCATGAGATTTGTTGAATGCATATTTTGCAAATTCAGCCATTTCATCAAATATTTTATTTGCAGATTCTTTGTCTATACCATTTCTTACGCATCCTGGTACTATAATGTTTCCATTTTCATCAACTTGACCATTTATAAAGATCTCTCTTTCTTTTGCCATAACATCTAGCTTTTTCTTTCCCATTGCTCTTCTTACTAAGTCTGCTCTTCCTAGTGAATATCCAGCTAAATCTCTTACTATTTGCATAACTTGCTCTTGATAAACCATACAACCATATGTAACATTTAATATTGGCTCTAGTCTTGGGTGTGTATATTCATTATGACCTGGATGCAATTTTCCTTTTATATATCTTGGTATTTGATCCATAGGACCAGGTCTATATAGAGAAACACCAGCTATTAAATCTTCAAGACAATCTGGTTTTAGCTCTTTCATAAAGTTTGTCATACCTTGTGATTCAAATTGGAAAATACCACATGTTTTTCCTTCTTGCCATAATTTATATACTTTAGGATCTGCCATTTCTTTATCAAATTCTACATCTATACCTCTGTTTTGTTTTACTAAATCTATTGTGTCTTTTATAACTGTTAATGTTCTAAGTCCCAAAAAATCCATTTTTAATAGACCTAATTCTTCTAATGTCGTCATTATATATTGTGTAGATATTTGATTATCTCTTACATATAATGGCACATAAGTATCTACAGGATCTTTTGTTATAACAATACCACAAGCATGTGTAGATGCTTGTCTTGGCATTCCTTCTAATCCCATAGCTATGTCTAATAAATTTTTAATATTTCCATCATTTTCATATAAGTTATTTAATTCTTTGTTTTGTTCTAATGCTTTTTTTATTGTTATATGTAATTCATTTGGTATCATTTTTGCAAGTTTGTCCGCTTCCGAATAAGGAAAATCTAATGCTCTTGCTACATCTCTTATTACCATTCTAGCTGACATAGTTCCAAATGTAATTATCTGTGAAACATGATCATGTCCATATTTTCTAGAAACATAGTCTATTACATCTTGTCTATGCTCATAACAAAAATCAACATCAAAATCAGGCATGCTTATTCTTTCCGGATTTAAAAATCTTTCAAAAAGTAGACCATATTTTATTGGGTCAATATCTGTTATTTCTATTGCATATGCAATTATTGATCCAGCACCAGATCCACGTCCCGGTCCTACTGGTATATCATGAGTTTTTGCATAATGAATAAAGTCCCAAACTATTAAGAAATAATCAACATATCCCATTTTTTTAATTATACTTAATTCATATTCAGCTCTTTCTAATATTTCTTTAGATGGATTATCCCCATATCTATTTTTTATTCCATCATCACATAACTTTTTAAAATAATCATAATGAGTTTCAAATTCTGGTGGAACATCATAATTCGGCAAAATAGTATGTCCAAATTCAAATTCCACATTACATTTTTCCGCTATTTTTACAGTATTTTCTATTGCATCTGGAAAATTACTAAAATATTCTGACATTTCTTCTGGAGATTTTACATATAATTCATCTGTTTCAAATCTCATTCTATCGCTATCACTCATTCTTTTTCCTGTTTGAATACAAAGTAATACCTCATGATTATATGCATCTTCTCTTTTTAAATAATGAGCATCATTTGTTGCTGCAAGTGGTATATCTAATTTTCTTGCTAACTGAATTAATTTTTGATTTGCTAATACTTGTTCTTGTAACCCATTATTTTGTACTTCTATATAATAATCTTCTCCAAAAACTTTTTTATGCCATAATGCTATTTCTTCTGCTTTTTCATTATTTCCATTTAATAAAGCCTGATTTAAACTTCCAGCTAAACATCCGCTTAAGCATATTAATCCTTCATGATATTTTTCTAGCACTTCTAAATCAATACGTGGTTTATAATAATATCCATCAACAAATCCAATTGATACTAATTTACTTAAATTCTTATACCCTTCATTATTTTTAGCAAGCAATATAAGATGATTATATTTGTTGTCTATATTTGGTTCTTTATCGAATCTACTCCTAGGCGCAACATATACCTCACATCCTATAATTGGCTTTATTCCTTCTTTTTTACAAGCTTTATAAAAGTCTATTACACCATACATAACTCCATGATCAGTAAGAGCTATGGCATTCATTCCAAGCTCTTTTGCTCTTACTGGTAAATCCTTTATTCTATTAGCTCCATCTAGCAAACTAAATTCACTATGTATATGTAAATGAACAAAATCTGACATTTTCTTTCTCCTTATTTTCCACTCATTATATGAAATTCTTATAATTTTGTCAATTTAGTAATTATTTTTCTACCCATACAGACACAGTTCTATTTTTTACTTTAAATACTCCGAATCCATCTTCATCAATTGTAACTTCTTCTTCAAAATTTCCTAATGCATCTATAAAAGTTTCTTCTGCAAATTTTTCTCCTATGTACATTCTTTTTTCTCCATCTATCTTATTAGATGCTATAACTGCTAAGCCAGATTTTATATGTTCATTGTCTCCTTCACGAGTAAAACCTATTACACTATCGTGATCAAAATAATCATGTTCTAATCCATATGCCTTATCTTTTCTTAGTATCATTAGATCTTCTAATTTATCCATTTTTTCTATATTACTATATGGTATTCCATAATAATCACCATAAAATACACATGGATATCCATCATTTTTTAATAAAATTATTGAATATGCAATTTGTTTAAACCATGGTTCTATAAAACTTTGTAACGCTTGCCCTGGTTGAGTATCATGATTATCTACAAATGTTACTGCTTTAAGTGGATTTTCCTTTAATAATGTATTATCTAATAATCTTGACATATCATAATTAGGGTCTTGTGATGCTGTATAAAAATTATAATGTAATGGTACATCAAATAAAGAAATTTGTCCTTCTGTTTCTGTTATATATCTATGTAGTTTTTGTACATCACCTGTCCAATATTCTCCAACTGCAAATATATTTCTTTTTTTATATTCTTTTAAATATTTCATCCATTCATTATAAAATGATGATGGAATATGTTTTACAGCATCCAATCTAAAACCATCTACATCTGTAAAATCCATATACCATTTTCCCCAATTTTTACATTCTTCAACTACTTCTGGATTATAAAAATCTAAATCTGCTCCCATCAAATAATCATAATTTCCGTTTTCATCATCAACTTCATTTTGCCATTGTTTATCCTTAAACTTAAAAATTGAGTGTTCACCTGTTGCATTATTATAATCAATTCCATCAAAGTGTGTCCAATTCCATTTAAAATTTGAATATTTATTTTTTCTATTTGGAAATGTAAATTTTGTTGCTGCTTGTAATGTTTCATTTTGTGAAATTTCTACATTGTGATTAGCCCACTCTACTTTATTTGCTTTTATTATTTGTAAAAAATCTGCTCCCATTTTATGATTTAAAACAATATCTGCATAACTTTCTATACCTGCTTGTTTTAAAACTTGTATTGCTTCTAAATATTCATCTTTTGTTCCATATTTTGTTGCAATAGAACCTTGTTGATCAAATTCTCCTAAATCATATAAATCATATGGACCATATCCCACTTCATTTTTCCCACCAATTCCTTTATAAGCTGGAGGTAACCATAAAGCAGTAACTCCAACTCTTGATAATTTTTCTGATTCTTCTATTACTTTATTCCATAAACCTTTTTCACAGTTCAAATACCATTCAAAATATTGCATTATTATCCCATTTATTTTTTTCATTTCATATCTCCTTCTTTCACAGGATATTATATCATTATAAGATTTCAATGTACATAAATTGACATTTTTTTTTAATTTTTATATAATCACATATGGTTAATAAAATATAATATAAGGAAGCGATTTTTTTGGAACATATTTTTGAAAGAACTATAAACTATTATGAAACAGATAAAATGGGAATTGTACACCATTCTAACTACATTAGATTCTTAGAAGAAGCTCGTTGTGAATTTTTAAAAGCAATTGATTTACCTTATGAAACTTTAGAAAATAATGGAATTATGATACCTGTTTTAGAAGTTCACTGCAAATACAAATATCACGTAAGCTTTGGAGACACAATTGTTATAAAAAGTAAAATTTCAACCTTTACAGGCGTTAAAATGATTGTTGACTATGAAATAATTAACAAAGCTAATTCTAATTTAGTTATGACAGCTCAAACCAAACATTGTTTTACAAATAACTCTTTACAACCTATCAACCTAAAAAAACATTATATAGAAGGTTACGAAAAAATAATAAATGCTTTAGAAAATTAAAATATAGTAATTTATAAAAAATACTTTATATTTTATATGTTTTATGGTACAATATTGTAAATTTATAAATTATAATGTCAAAAGATAAAATATTAGGAGGAATTTTTTATGGAATTTAGTAAATGTAATCGTTGTGGTAACTTCTATATTTCAGATAGTAATGTATGCCCTAAATGTGCAGCAAAAGATAATTTAGAATTTTCTGCATTTAAAAATTATATACAAGAAAATGGTTTTGAAGAATCATTAGGAGCTATATCTTCTGAAACAGGTATTTCAGAAAAAAATTTAAGTAGATTTTTAAATTATGACGAATTTAAACAATTTCAACAAGAAAATAGAAATATAAACTTAAATAACAATAAATTTGGAAATAATGGAATAAATTTAGATTAATTTTTATATTATAGCCATATTATATATATGGCTACTTTTATTAATTATACTAGGAGGATTTATATATGAAAAATGTATTTGATATATTAGATGAAAGAGGATATGTTGAACAAATGACTCATCCTCAAGAAATCAAAGAATTATTTGCTAAGGAATCTGTACCTTTCTACATAGGAATAGATCCAACAGCTGATAGTTTGCATATTGGTCACTTTATATCTTTAATGGTTGCTTCTCATATGCAAAAATGTGGTCACAAACCAATTATATTAGTTGGTGGTGGTACTGCTATTATAGGTGACCCATCAGGAAAAACTGATATGAGAAAAATGCTATCTAAAGAAGAAATAAATCATAATGTTGAATCAATAAAAAAACAAATAGCTAAGTTTTTAAGTTTTGAAGGTGAAAATGCAGCTATTATTGTTAATAATGCTGATTGGATATTAGATTTAAATTATGTTGATTTTATGCGTGAAATAGGAAGTTTATTTTCAGTAAATAAAATGCTTGCAGCAGATTGTTATAAACAAAGATTAGATACAGGTCTTACATTTTTTGAAATGGGATATATGCTTATGCAATCTTATGACTTTTTATATTTGTACAACAAATATGGATGTAAATTAGAAATGGGCGGAAACGATCAATGGTCTAATATCATAGGCGGTGTTGATCTTATAAGAAAAATTGGTAAAGATGATTCTTTTGGTTTAACATTTAAACTTCTTACAACTAAAGAAGGTAAAAAAATGGGAAAAACTGAAAAGGGTGCTTTATGGCTTGATGCAGAAAAAACTTCTCCTTATGAATTTTATCAATATTGGAGAAATGTTGCTGACGATGATATAAAAACTGTTTTATCATTACTTACATTCTTACCTATGGATAAAATAAATGAACTTACATCTTATAATGATGAAAGAATAAATGAAGCAAAAAAAGTAGCTGCTTTTGAAATAACAAAATTAATTCACGGTGAAGAAGAAGCAAAAAAAGCTGAGCAAGCTTCACTAGCCTTATTTGAAGGTCAAGGTAATTTAGATAATATGCCTTCTACAAAATTAGAAAATATTGATATTTCTATTGTTGATGCTATTGTTTTATCAGGCATTGCACCATCAAAAGGTCAAGCTAGAACTTTAATTGCTCAGGGTGGAATTTCTTTAAATGATGAAAAAGTAACTGATGTTTCTTATAAATTATCAGAAAACGATTTTAATGATGGATATGCTATATTAAAAAAAGGTAAAAAAATATACCATAAATTAGAAAAATAATTTAATAAAAACCTCTTAGATAAATTCTAAGAGGTTTTTATTTTTAATATTTCTTATCTACTTGTATTTGTATCAACTGCAATATTTTCGTCAATTACTGAATTAATCTCATTCGCATCTGTATTATTTGTTGTATTACTGTTTTTCTTGTTCTTCTTCTCTTTTTCTTGTAAATTTTCTAACGAATTAACTAAACCTTGAAGCTTTTTAATATCAGATCCCATCATTTCCCAATCATTATTTTTATTTGATTCTGTTAAATTATTATTAGCTTTTATAATTGCATCTATTAATCCCTGAAGGTCATCTGTGTTTTCTACTTCTATATCAACAGCATATTGTGAAAGTAAGTTTTTTATTGCTTCATTAATATTATTTCCAATTGCAACTTTATTTCCTGATGCTACAATAATTTTCTTAAGAACTGGTACATCTGATTCATTAATCATTGTTTGATATATTGGTTCTATATATAAAAGAGTATTTTGTATTGGAACTATAATCATTTGTTTTGTTATTTTTGTTCCTGTTACATTTAATGCATCTAATTCTTTTGAAATTGTTTCATCTTGACTAATTTGTGTATCTAATTGCATTGGCCCTAATATATTATTGTCTGATGCATATTTATATAGTTTTAATTTACTAGTTCCATCTTCATATGCCCCAACTAAATATGATATTATATTTTGTTTTCCACTTGGTGTAAATGTTTGAACTAGTCCTAATGTATCTTTATCTGAATCTGTTGTTTTTAACATTGTGTAATATGGACTAAGTACTGTTCCTGTTGCTTTTGTTGTTTGCATTGTTGTATTATATTTTGCTTGTTCCCATATATCATCACTTCTATATAACACATCTGGTTTTACATTATGATATAATGTAATCATTTTTGATTGAATATTATATAAATATTGTGGATATATAAAATTCTTTGATACATCTTCTGGTATTTTACTATCTATATCTTCAAATAATGTTTTATATGTATTTCTATATGCCATAGCTATTGGATCTGTTCTATCTGTTATATAAAATTTCATAGTTCCATCATAACTATTTATTAATACTTTTACAGAATTTCTTATATAATTAATTTTTTGTTTAGAGCCATTATAAACTATATTGCTATAAGATGAGTATGGATAATTGCTAGATACTGTATATGCATCTAATACCCAAATAATATTTCCATTATCATCTATTACTGAATATGGATTTTCATCATACAATAAATATGGTAATGCTTTTTTTGCTCTTTCTCTTATATTTCTATTTATTAGTATTTTACTATCGTTTGTTATAGAATTAGAAAACGCTAAATTTATATTTCCTTCTTTTATTGCAAGTACAATTCTATCTAAAAATCCTAAACTTAAACCTGCTTTTCCATTATAAGAATACTCATAATCTTTTCCACTTTCATCTGTATAATCGTATTCTGATTTATTCTTTGTATTTGTAACTATTGTCCCATCTGTTTCTAATCCAAAATATATTCTAGGTTGAGAGATTTTTATTTTATCACTTGATGTTGCTTTTTGCACATATTCTACATTTCCTGTTTCTGTACTTTTACTTGCAGATGTTATTATTTCTCCATATCCATGTGTATATTCATATGTTTTATTATTATAAGTTCTGTCTCCGCTTGAAATTTCTCTAGGAGAAAGATATACTAATTTTTCTTTTCCATCTATGTTGTATTTTCCTATATTTGCATTTCTATATGTATAATATCCTGTATTTGTTTGACTATCTTCTAATGTTTTTACAACCGCATCTGTATTTATTATTGCAATATTATCTAAAATATCTTCATTATTGTCTACTTCATCTACAGTAATTGTTCCAGAATAGTTTAAATTTTCTTCTTTCACATTTATTCCATATGCATTTTTTGTATAGTCAATATTATAAGCAATATATTGTTTTTCTTTATCTAATTCATTTGAATTTACAAATACAGCATCAAATATTACCATTACAAAGAATAATGAAACTAAATATACTGGAAGAGTAGCTAAACTTATTAATACTTTCTTCATGTTTGATTGTTTAAAATATTTTATAGCTGTAAATATTGATGCAACTATGACAACTGCAAATATTCTATATCCCCATAATTTAACTGTTGATTCTGTAAAACCTGCTCCTGTAAGTTCCACATCATCTTCTAATGTTATAAATTTTTGTAAAATAATATTTTGAGTATTAAGCAATGTTAATAAAGCAATACCTATAGTAACTAACTTTAAATTTCTTATTCCCTTTTTCATTAATTTACTTTGTTTTAGTGTTTTTCTATCAATTCCATCAAATTGGCTATTAAATACTATTATATAATATAATACCATATATATAGTTAAACCTACTATTAAACCAATAAAATATATTATAAAAAATTCAATAATTGGTTTTATAAACATATAATAAGAAATATCTAAATTAAATATTGGATCAGTAATACCAAATGATGTATTGCTTGATAAAAGTAATATTTTATTTAATAACAAATTTGAAACAACAACACTTCCTATAGCAGAAATAACCAAAGCAAGTGATTTATTTAATAATTTAGGCATTTCTTTTTTTTCTTCATCAAAAAATTCTTTTAAACCTTTTTTTATACCAATGTTTGTAAAATACATTACTATATATAAAAATACAAAATTAATTCCCATTATAATATACTTGTATTTTAAATTTGTTTGATATATATTTATGTAATTTGATCCTAGTTCTTGATATTCTAAATAGCTTCCTCTTAATGAAACATAATTTCCTATTGCAAAGATTATCAAAAATAATATTACTAATATCATTCTTGTTTTATTTTTCTTTTTTCGTACTTTATTTTCCTGTTTTATTTCTTCCATAATATCCTCCTATATTATTGCATTTACAAAGTCTTCTTTATTAAATATTTCCATATCATCTATTTGTTCACCAACACCAATAAATTTAACCGGTATTTTATTTTCTTCTACAATTCCTATAACAGCTCCACCTTTTGCTGTTCCATCCAATTTTGTTAATACTAATCCTGTTATATCAGCTTCTTCTTTAAATGCTTTTACTTGTGATATTGCATTTTGACCAGTTGTTCCATCAATTACTAATAATACTTCTTTTGCACTATCTGGCATTTCTTTATTTATTACTTTTTGTATTTTATTTAATTCATCCATTAGGTATTTTTTATTATGCAATCTACCAGCAGTATCTACTATTAATATATCTGCATTTTTCTCTTTAGTAATTTTTATTGCATCATATACAACAGATGCTGGATCTACACCTTCTTCTCTTTTAACTATTTCTGAGCCTGATCTTTTTGCCCATATTTCTAGTTGCTCAACTGCTGCTGCTCTAAATGTATCTGCTGCTGCTACCACTACCTTTTTTCCATTTTTTACTAATCTATTTGCTATTTTACCTATTGAAGTTGTTTTTCCTACACCATTTACTCCAACAACTAGTATTACTGATGGTTTTGTATCTAATTTTAAACTACTATCAGTTGCATCAAATATTGTCATTATTTCTTCTCTTAATGCTTTTTTTACTTCTTCTTCATCTTGTATATTATCTCTTTTTATCCTTTTTCTTAAATTATCTATTATTTTTACAGATGTATCCATTCCAATGTCTGACATTATTAATATTTCTTCTAATTCTTCTAAAAATTCTTCATCTACTTTTCTAAATGTACTAAATATTCCATTTATTTTTTCATCTAATGAATTTTTGGTTTTGCTTAATCCATTTTTTAATTTATCAAAAAAGCCCATATAATCTCTCCTTAAAATTAATCTATAATGTATTTTAACATATTTTTTGTAATATGTGTACTGTTAAATGAATTTTTATTAAAAAAGCTTTTTATGACAAAGTAAAAGCACTGATTTTCATCAGTGCTTGAGGGATACCTTGCATTTTCCTCCCAAAATTCCGGTTACTTATACATACTCTATATAGCTTACAGCTTGAATATGTAGATTTTAACTGCCTCCTCCTCATCTTTAATCGTTACCAGAAATCTTTCATCCTGTAACAGACTTATTCCAGAATGAGGATCGAGGTTTATCCAGTCTTCATTGTTATAAACAATTTCGCCCATTAACTGATTAGGATTTATTACATCCACACAAGAAATTTTCTTTCCTATGTTTTCCAGGTAATTGCACTCCGGGATAAGACATCTCAAATGAGATGCAATCTCAATTCCTAGAGATCCTGTTGATTCAGCTATTGCTGAAACCACATATGCCCCTGTGCTGTACGAAACCGAATCGGTTTCATATACCATGTAACCTATCCGATCTCCAAGAATCTCTAAAGCTCTTTTTCCTGCATCAGTTTTATGTTCGCACCATCCGAACGCGTTGTTTGGGCAATAGCCCAATTCTTCATATTTTGCCATTTTTTTGTCCTCCTTATGTTTTTTATTCATTGCTTTAATGGCAATACAAGGTTTACGAGTTACTAGTTATATTATAGCACTTTTTGTTTATGTAGTCAAATTATGTAAATTTTTTACTTTTTAATAATATAAAAAAACTGCTGACAAATAAACATTATGTCAGCAGTCCAACACTAGATATTAATATCCGGTGTTTTGGGTTTGAAGAAATACGATTAATATCTTAATCTTACACAGCTTTTTTTAGGCACCATAAAATCATCCACAAATGCAATCCCAAACGGATTCTTATCTGTATCGATTTCTAACAAAACATCTTCTACAGAATGCATACATCTTTGACAATAAAAGCATCTATGTATACTTTTATTCTCTCCATACCTAAAAAAAGTCCATACTCTTTCTCTTCCAACAATGTCCTTACATGAGCAACATTGTTTTTTGAAAATGCAATATCTTAATTTTATTGCATTTAACCGCCTTTCTTCCAAAGTTACTACCTCCTTAAAATTATTTAATGGATTCTATTGTTTTTAAGCTACGCATTTTATTGTATCATAAATATATTAATTATACAATAATTTATTACTTAAATATCTATTTCGTTTTTAATTATAATAACATAAACAATTTTTTGATATATTGAATTTTAAGCTGTTTTGTGGCATAATATATAGAGTTTATTAATTAGGAGATTTTAAAAATGAAACAAACATATTTAAATAAATTAGAATATTTTAAAATAATAAATATACTTTCAGGTTATTGTAAAACATATGTAGGAAAAAATCTTGTAGCAAATTTGGTACCATCTAACAACAAAGATGAAGTACTAAAATTATTACAAGAAACTGAAGAAGCAGTAAATTTAACATATAGAATATCAACTGCCCCTATGTCAGAGATAGCAAACATTTCAGAAAACTTATTAACATTAGAAAGTTTTGGAGTTCTATCTATAAAATCTATTTTAGAAATAAAAAATATTTTACAATTATCACAAGAATTAAAAAATTATTTTTACACAGAAACAATTGATACCTCTTCTTTTACATTACTTGAACAATATTTTTCTAAATTATATACAAATAAAAGTATTGTTGAAAAAATATCAAAAATAATAATTGACGAAAATACAATAGCAGATGATGCTTCTTCAAATTTAAAAAACATTAGAAGAAAACAAAGAAATTTAGAACAAGATATTAAAGAAAAATTAAACTCATTTATACATTCATCAAGTTACTCTAAATATATACAAGAAAATATAATAACAATTAAAAATGACAGATACGTAATCCCTGTAAAAGAAGAATACAGAAGTATGATAAAAGGATTTGTACATGATATATCAAGTAGTGGTTCAACTGTTTTTATAGAACCTATATCAATATTTGAAACAAATAATGATATAAATAACTTAAAAATTGAAGAACATCTTGAAATTGAAAAAATTCTTAAAGACCTATCTTTACTGCTATCTCCTATAACAAATGAGTTAAAAACAAATATAGAAACTATAGGATATCTTGATTATATATTTGCAAAGTCAAGTTACTCTAAAGATATAAAAGGAATTACACCAAATATTAATGATAATAAAAATATAAAATTAATAAATGCTAAGCACCCATTAATAGATCAAAATAAAGTAGTACCAATTTCAGTAAATATTGGAGAAGATTTTTCTACCTTAGTAATAACTGGTCCTAATACAGGTGGAAAAACTGTTACTTTAAAAACAATTGGACTTTTAGCGTGTATGGCATGTAGTGGTTTAAACATTCCAGCTGATGAACAATCTAGCATATTTGTTTTTGATGAAATATTTGCAGATATTGGTGATGACCAAAGTATTTCAGAATCATTAAGTACTTTTTCTGCTCATATGACAAACATTGTAGATATTGTAAATACAGCAACTGATAAAAGTTTAATATTACTAGATGAATTAGCCTCTGGAACAGATCCTTTAGAAGGTGCAAATTTAGCAATTAGTATTTTAGATTATTTTAAAAACATTCATGCACTAACCATTTCAACTACACATTATCAAGAATTAAAAGAATATGCTTTAGTTACAAAAGGTGTTGAAAACGCAAGTGTTGAATTTAATTTAGAAACTTTAAGTCCTACTTATAAACTATTAATTGGAGTTCCAGGAAAAAGTAATGCATTTGAAATAAGCAAAAAATTAGGATTAAAACAAGAAATAATAACATATGCAAAAAGTATGTTAAACAGTGATGACGTAAGTATTGAAGAATTATTAAAAAATATATATGACAATAAAGCTAAAATTGAAGCTGAAAAGCAAGAAACAGAAAAATATTTAGAAGAAATTAAAACTTTAAAAGCTAGTCTTATACAAGATAATAGTAATTTAGAAAAACAGAAAATTGATTTAATTAATAATGCAAAAATTGAAGCAAGAAAAATTCTTCTTAATGCAAAAGATGAAGCAAATGAAATTATAAAGAATTTAAATAATTCTAGTGATATAAAAACTCAAAATAATTTAAGAAACAAATTAAATAACGATATTAATAGTATTTCTTTACAAAACTATGAAACAAAATCAACATCAAATGCATTAGATATTTCACAAATAAAACAAAATGAAACAGTTTTTGTTGCAACTTTAAAACAAAATGGAATTGTATTATCAAATATATCAAAATCAAATGAAGTTATTGTTCAAATTGGTAGCATAAAAATGAATATTCCTATTAAATATTTAGAAAAAGCTCATAAGGAAACTACTACAAAAAAAGATACAAAAAATTATACTAGTATTTCTAAAACTAGAAATGCAAAAACAGAAATAAATGTTATTGGTTATACTGTTGAAGAAGCTACATTTGTAGTTGACAAGTTTTTAGATGACTGTGCTTTAGCTAAAATCAAAACAGCAAGAATTGTACATGGTAAAGGTACTGGAAAGTTGAAAAATGGTATACATCAATTTTTAAAAAATCACCCTCATGTGGCATCATATAGAATGGGAACATATGGTGAAGGTGAAATGGGTGTAACTGTAGTAGAAGTTAAATAGATAAAAACTAAAAGAAAAAATAAAATTTCTATATATTGTTTTTCTATGCCTTGTTGTCGCATCCCTCGGAATCCTTCGGGAAGGATGCTCCATTCGCCCTCCGCTGACGCTCCGGTTGGTCGCTACGCGGCATTTAAAAAACAATATATAGAAATTATTAAAATATAATATTTTATATAATTTTATTTAACTTCTACTACATTATCTTTGCATACATTTTTTAATCTATTCATTATAGCTACTGCTAGTCCTCTTTCCTCTATTCCTTTAATAAGTACTATTTCTGGATTTAATTGATTTATTTTTCTTAAATTTTTAAATAACTTTTTAGAAATTTCTTCTAAATTTTCTTTAGTTCCCATTGATATAACATTTTTAGAGTCAATTTTGTTAACATCTTCTTCTAAACAAAAAACTACTGCATTGTTATATTTTTTAATTTCATAATTTATTTTTGAAATTACTTTTTTGTTATCATTCCCATATATTAGAACACTTTCACAATTTAAAGAATAATGTTTTAGTTTTTGACTTGGTAATAATTTATTATTTTGTTCATAATCTTTCTCAATATTTGGAGTTATTTTTAATATATCGTCATAAGTTACAGCCCCTGGTCTTAATATATGCACAACATTATCAATTACTTCTACAATTGTTGATTCTAAACCTATTTTACATTCTCCTCCATCAACTATATAATCAATATCTTCTACAAAGTCTAATTTTATATCATCAAAATTTGTCCCACTTGGTCTACCAGATATATTAGCACTTGGTGCAGAAATTGGTACTCCAGCCTTACTTATTATTTCTAATGCAATTTTATTATCTGGAACTCTAACTCCAACTTTATTTTTTCCAGCAGTTACAATATCTGGCACTATATCTTTTTTGTTTAATATAATTGTAAATGGACCCGGAAAAAATTTTTCCATTAACTTATATTCTAATTCTGTTATATTTTGTGTAATTTTTTCTATCATATTAATATTATTTACTAATAAGTTTATTGGGTTTTTATAGTCTCTTTTTTTAATATCATATAATTTTTTTACAGCATTAGCATCTAATCCATTTGTTCCAATTGCATATACTGTTTCTGTTGGAAATATTACTATTTTTCCTTCTTTTATTTTTTCTCCTACTTCTTCTAAATCTTTTTCATTATTTATATATTTATACATAATTAGTACCTCAAAAACATATCCCTAATTAATATTAGGGACTTTTCTTTATTTTAAATCTATTATTATTTCTTTTTCTTTATCTAATTCTATTTTGTTATACTTAACACCACATTCATCAAATAATCTTCTTGATGCTATATTATTTTCAGAATTAGCATATTTATCAGATAAATAAATTACTTCTTTTATTCCTGATTGAATTATAATTTTTGCACATTCGTTACATGGAAATAAATCTACATATATTTTAGCATTTTCTAAATCTTTCTTACTTCCTCTATAATTCAATATTGCATTCATTTCAGCGTGACAGACATATGGATATTTCGTATCCAAATTATCCCCTTCTCTAGCCCAAGGAAATTTTTCATCACTAAATCCATTAGGAGCTCCGTTATATCCTATAGATAATATTCTGTTGTCATTGCTTACAATACATGCTCCGACTTGTGTTGATGGATCTTTACTTCTCATTGCTGAAAGTTTCGCTATAGACATAAAATATTCATCCCAACTTATATAATTAGTTCTTTTTACATTTTTATTATCCATATATATTCCCCCTTAATTTATGTGATTATATCACATTTTGAGTATATATGACAATAAAAAACAGAGGAATTTCATGTGAATTTCCTCATCTATATTAATAATTTTAATTATACTATATACATTATTTCATTATTTGGAAAATATTTTTTCATATTTTCTCTAAAAAATTGTTCTCCATCTTCTCTCAAACCATTTTTATACATATATTTTCCTTTACCTCTTCCTGTCATCAATTCTTTATTATATAAGTTAATTGCATTAGGAAATGCCTCCTCATTAATTTTAGTATGGACAAAACTATAAGTCATAAATATTATTTCAAAAAACACATCATTTTTTACTTTTTCAGATAATTCTTCACTTAATCTTTGTATTAATTCTAAATATAGTTCTTTCCAATTCTCTACCATTATAACAGGCGCTATTAATATTCCTATTTTATATCCAGCTTCTTTTAATTTATTTATTGCTTCAATTCTTCCTTTTAATCTAGAAGTTCCAAATTCTACTTTGTTTATAATTTCTTCTGGATTAACACTAACTCTAACAATAACTTTTCCATTATGATTTAAACTTAAAATATCATCAACCATATCAAATTTTGTTGGAAATGTTAAATATCCTTTTTGTGTATTTGCAAAATTTTCTATTGTCCATTTTAAATTACCAGTTATTGTGTTTTCTAATATTAAATCACTATTACTTCCTATTTCAAATGTTAATTCTTTTTCAGATTTCTCTGCAGTTTTTATTATTTTTTGTAGCATTTCTTCTCTATTTACAAACAATCTTAAGTATGCACATTTATTGTAATTACACACTAAATAACAATACATACACATTGCTGTACAACCTGAAGATGTATATGGTACTAAATAATCCGAAGTTTTATGATTTTCTACAAACTTATGTGTTTTACGTACTCCAATTATTAAATTTCTTTTCATGTCTGCAAATTCTGAATTTTGTTTTTTTCTCATTTCTTCTATATTGTTATGATTTTCTATAACCACTTTTGGAACGTCTTTATATTTTTCTAAAAGTTCTCTTCCTAACTGATAGTTTTCTATATTTTTTTCATAATAAATTGCTTTAGGTTTAAACATATTTTTCCTCCTAAAATTAGTTTAACCTAAATATTTTATAAAATTCAAAAACACACTTCAAATTTTAAACTTAAAGTGTGTTTTTCTTTTTAATGGTTGTCAAAAAACTACGTCCCCATTGACACCCATTGACAACTATTTATATTTTCTCATATGTTACATATTCATAATCAAATGGATTTTCTTCGTCTTTTAATCCTTTTTCTCTTTCAGTAACTTTCCATTCACTCATATTAATTTCTGGAAAAGATACATCTCCATCAAATTCTTGATTTATTTCTGTTATGTACATTTTTGTACAATATGGCATTAACAATCTGTACATTGTAGCTCCACCTATTACAAAATGCTCTTCTTCATCTTTTATGTATTTATCTAATAATGATATATCTTCTAATATTTCAACATTTTCATTATTTATTTCCATATTAGCATCATTACATAAAACAATATGATGTCTATTTGGTAAAACTCTTCCTAATGATTCAAATGTTTTTCTTCCCATTATTATTGTATGTCCTGTTGTTAATCTTTTAAATCTTTTTAAATCTTCTGGCAAGTGCCATATTAATTGATTATCTTTTCCTATAACATTATTCTTTGCTTTGGCTACTATTAAACTTAACATTTTATTCCTCCTAAATTATATAGCTACTGGTATTTTTCCTAATTTTATATCTTTATTGTAATCATAACCTTGTATCTCAAAATCTTCTACTTTAAAGTCATAGAAATTTTTTGTTGGATTGTTTATTACTAATTTTGGACTTACATCCATTGATTCTGCTTGTATTAATTTTTCTATTAAAGGAACATGTCTATCATATATATGACAATCTCCTATATTATGTGTTAGTGTTCCAACTTCTAATCCTGCAACTTGTGCAAACATACATAAAAGTGCCGCATATTGCATTGTATTCCATCCATTTGCAGCAAGCATATCTTGTGAACGTTGATTTAATATTAAATGTAATTTTCCTCCCTTTACTAACCATTGTGTTCCATATGCACATGGTTCTAAGTTCATATCTTTTAATTCTTCATGATTAAATATATTTGTCATTATTCTACGACTTGCTTGATCATTGTTTAATAAATATAAAACATAATCAACTTGATCCATTTCTTTTATTCCATCTTTTGTTTTAAATTTATATTTTTTTGCCATTTGATATCCATATGCTTTTCCTATTGATCCATCTGGATCTGCCCATTGATCCCATATGTGTGAATTTAAGTCATTTACATTGTTTGATTTTTTTTGCCAAATCCACAAAATTTCGTCAATTGCTCTTTTTACTGTTCCTGAATTATTACGTAATGTAATCATAGGAAATTCTTTTCCTACATCATATTTATTTGTAACTCCAACTATTGAAAAATAATTTGCTTCTTCTCCATCTTCCCATCTTGTTCTTACTCCTGTTCCTTTTGATGAATATCCATGTTCTAATATTTCTTTACATGTATCTATAAAATTTTTATCTGCTTCTGTCATAACAACCTCCAATTTATATTATTTTATGATAATATATCATATGAATAAAAAAAAGTATAGCATTTTTATACAAAATACTACACTTTTTTTAACAAGATTTGGTATCTATATTAGCTTATTTTTCTACTGAATTTATTAGTTTCATTTCTTCATTTCTTTTTACCTTTTTGGTTGTTGTTTTTATTAACTCTTTATCTGTTATAATCATGTTTTTTATGTATTTATATGGTGGAAATGTTTTATTTATTTCTTTTACTTTTTGCCATAAAATCTCTCTTATTTCCTCTTCGGTAATGTTTGGATTTTCTTTTGATAAATAATCTTTGTTGTAAACTATTTTTACTGATAATTTTATATCATTTTTGTCCTTTTTATCTGGTATTCCATAAACCATACATTCTTCTACTTCTTCTAATTGATTAATTACAGCTTCTAATTCTTCTGGAAATACTTTTTTACCATTTTTTAATACTATCATATCTTTTTTTCTTCCAGTTATAAATACATATCCTTTTTTATCCATATATCCTAAGTCACCTGTATGGAACCATCCGTTTTTTATAACCGCTTCTGTTGCTTCTTCATTTTCATAATATCCAAGCATAACATTTGGACCTCTTGCAATTAACTCCCCAATTCCATTTTCATCTTTATTTTCAAATTTTATTTCTACATTTGCCATAGGAACACCTATTGAACCATACTTTTGTTTAAAACTATTTTCTGCACATATAACTGGTGCTGTTTCTGTTAATCCATATCCTTGAACTAATTCTATTCCTAATTCATTAAATCCTTTAGCAACTTCTTTTCTTAATGGTGCTCCACCAGATATAACAAATCTTAAACTTCCACCTAACTCGTCTATAATTGCTTTAAATAATTTTTTTCTAATATCTATATGGAATTTTAAAAGTACATTACTTAATTTTTTTGCAAATGCAATAGCTTTTGTTTTTCCCTTTTTTTCTATTCCTTTTTGTATATTCTTGTAAATTGCCTCAACTAACAAAGGAACACCTACAAACACAGATACCTTATATTCTTTTAAGTTTTGTGCTACATATCTTAAACCATCTGGAAATGCTGTTGCTACTCCACATGCTAACATCATTATCATTTCTGTTGATCCAAATATATGGTGAAATGGTAAAAATGCTAAATTAACATCTGTTGGAAAAATTCCTTCTACTAATTGCATAGCATATATATTTGATGCTATATTCCTTTGTGATAACATTACTGCTTTTGATTTTGATGTTGTTCCTGATGTAAATAATAATATATTCATTTTATAGCAATCTATTGATGTGTTTATATATTCATCATTTCCAAAGTCTATTTCTTTTCTTCCTTGTTCTATTAATTTATAAATATCTAAATAATTTTCTTTTTCATTCATACAAATATATTCTTTAATACTTGTGTTATTTCTTTCTTTTATTTGTTCTATATTTTCTATATATTTTTCATCAAAAACTACAACTTCTGCTTTACTTCTTTTTAAACTATTTTCTAATTCTTCTAGTTGTAATTCTTTATCTATAGGAACAGATACTATTCCACCTAATAAATTTGCTAAATGTGTTAATACCCATTCATATTTATTTCTACCAACTATAGCAACTCTTTTGTCTTTATAGCCTAGTTTAAATAAAGCTGTTCCTAAACAGTTTACTTCTTGTAATAATCTTTCATATGAAATATTTTCATATTCTATTCCTTCTTTTGTTTTATGTTTTAATATAAATGCTGTATTATCTTTGTACTTTTCAGCTGAATGGTACAGAATTTCTTTTACACTATTAAATTCTGTTGCTTCAAAATATTCTTTTTTCATAATTTTCTCCTTCTAATATATTAGATACTAAATTATCACAAAACATGCCTTTCTGTCAATTAACTGACCGCATCTTCTAAAAGCAAATCTTACTTTACCAAACTTTTATATCACAAATAAAAAACAGTTAATTTTATAACTGCTTTTTATTATACATCCCATTTTGGTACATATTCTTCTTCATGTTCTCCTAATTCTTGAATATATCCATTTTCTATATCTAGGTCATATAAATAATTTTCTATTTCTTCATATTCTTCTTTTGTTAATTTTCTATTTATGTTTTCTATTTGTTTTGCTTTGTATGTTGGAAAATATTGTGCCATTACACTAACATAAACATCTTTATCCATATTTTCTTTTATCCATTTTAATACTTTTTTACTATTTTCTATGTTACTTGGTAATATTAAATGTCTTATTATTAAACCTTTTTCTATTATTCCATCATTATTTAATTTAGGACTTCCTACTTGTCTATACATTTCTTTTATAGCAGTAGTTGCTATTTCAAAATAGTTTTTAACTTTAGAATATTCTAAACCTAAATTATCTTCTGCATATTTTAAATCCGGTAAATATATATCTATATAACCTTCTAACATTTTTAGAGTTTCTACATTTTCGTATCCATTTGTATTATAAACAATTGGAATTTTTAATCCGTTTACTCTTGCAATTTTTATTGCTTCTATTATTTGTGGCACATAGCTCGTTGGTGTTACTAAATTTATATTATTTACATTTCTATTTTGTTGTTCTAAAAATATCTCCGCTAATCTTTCTATTGTTATTTCTTTTCCTTTTCCCTGCTGACTTATTTCATAATTTTGACAAAACACACAATTCATATTGCAATTAGAAAAAAACACTGTTCCAGAACCATTTTCTCCACTAATACATGGTTCTTCAAAATCATGCACTGAATATAATGCAATTTTTACTTTATTGCTTGATTTACATCTTCCTACTTGTCCGTTATTTCTATTTATTCCACACATATGTGGACATATACTACATTTTTCTAGTTCTTTACAATTTACCATTTTCTACCTCTTTTAATATTTTCTTACTCCATTTATATGTATAAATCTTATATTTTTAAAACTATAACTACTTACCCTTCTATTAAATGAATCATCTGTATGTGACGCCGTATACATATTATCTAAATCCTTATTATCTATATTAACAATAATTAATGAATGTGTAAAGTTTTTTCCATCAAATGATAATTGAATAATATCTCCCACTTGAATATTGTTTATTTCTGTTTTTTCTCCAAATGGACCTACACATTTATTATTTACTAAAAATTTATATAAAAATTTTACTCCTGTCCACGATGGCGATTTCTTATTTCCATTTATATAATACCATCCATTGTTTGTATTATAATTCATTATTTGACTTCCTGCAAATATACATTGTGAAATAAAATTTGTACAATCTCCTCCAATATCATCAAAGTTATAGTATTTGGAATTTCTATTATATGCCCATTTTTCTGCATATTTTATTGCTAATATTCTATTATAAATAACCTCTTTCATATTTTCTCCTACTACTATATGTATTATACTGGCAAAAAAATAGAAGTAATTTAACATTACTTCTATTTTTCTTCTTCTATGTGATTATTATTTTTACAAGCTTTTATTTTTATTATTCTATTATCCTCAAATTTTTCAATTTTATAAGTGGCGTCTTCTGTTTCTATAACTGCCTTTTCATTTTTCTTTGGCAATCTACCTAATTGTTCTATTAGATAACCAGAAACTGTATCATATTCTCCATCAGGTATTCTAATATTTAGTATTTTCTCTAATTCATATATAGAAATACCTGCATCTATTATATATGTGTTTTCATCAATCTTTTCAAATTTCTTTTCTTCTTCGTCATATTCATCATATATATCTCCAACAATTTCTTCTAGCATATCTTCCATTGTAACAATACCTGCTGTTCCACCATATTCATCTATTATTATAGCAATTTGTTTTTTATTTTTTCTAAGCTCTTGAAACAATTCATTCACAAGCATATTCTCTGGTGCATAATATGCTTCTTTTACTAAACTTTTTATTTTAGTATTTTTATTTTTTTGAGATATTAATATATCTTTTATATATACAATACCCTTTATTTCATCAATAGTTTCATCATAAACCGGTATTCTACTATATCTTGTATCTTCTGTTAATTCTTCTATAACTTCTGATATAGATAAATTAATATCTAACGCAAACACTTCTGTTCTTGGAACCATTATTTCTGATACATATTTATCATTAAATTCAAAAACATTATTTATCATCTCTTTTGCTTCTGAATCTATTGTTCCTTTTTCTTCTCCTACATCTACCATCATTCTAATTTCTTCTTCTGTAACAACTTCTTCATCTTTTCCTGTAACTCCAAATAACTTTGAAACAAAATTTGTTGAGGCTGTTAAGAAATTAACAAATGGTAATGTTATTATTGATATCGCTCTTATAACTCCAATTGTTGCAAAAGATATCTTTTCTGCATTTTTCATAGCTATTCTTTTTGGAACTAATTCTCCAAAAATTAATGTAAAATATGAAAGAATAATTGTAATTATTATAATTGAAATATTTTTCCATGCATCAATACTAACTTGAGGGATCGCATTATTTAAAATAGGTGCTAACTTACTTGCAAAAGCATCAGATGCAAACGCACTTGATAAAAATCCTGCCAAAGTTATTCCTATTTGTATTGTCGCTAAAAACTTACTTGGATCTGTTAACATACTCTTTATACTTTTAGCTTTTTTATTTCCTTCTTTTGCTTGTTTATCTATTTTAGCATCATTTAATGATATAAATGCAATTTCGGCCGCAGCAAAAAAAGCATTAAAAAGTATAAGTATTACTAATATTAATAATTGTGAAAACATATTATCTCCTTGTTTTAATATTATGCACAATAGAACATTTAAAATTCTATTGTGCATATTTTATATAAAATAAAACCATTTTACTCATTATTTATTTCTTTTAATATAACATCATGTGCGCTTCCTTCTGAAATACTTACTTGTGAAACTAATGTAAGTCTTGCTTTTTCATGTAACTCTGGTATTGTTATAGCTCCACAGTTACACATTGTAGATTTTATTTTAGCAACTGTTATTGCTAAATTATCTTTTAATCTACCAGCATATGGTATGTAAGAATCTACACCTTCTTCAAATGAAAGTTTCTTTTCTCCTCCCATATCATATCTTTGCCAGTTTCTTGCTCTATTTGATCCTTCTCCCCAATATTCTTTAACATAGCCATTTCCTTTTTTAACTATTCTTGTTGGGCTTTCATCAAATCCTGCAAAATATCTTCCCATCATTACAAAATCAGCTCCTAATGCTAAAGCTATTGTAATATGATGATCATGAACAATTCCACCATCTGAACATACTGGAATATAAATTCCTGTTTCTTCAAAATATTTATCTCTTTCTGCAACTACATCTATTAAAGCACTTCCTTGACCTCTACCAATACCTTTAGTTTCACGAGTGATACAAATAGATCCTCCGCCAACACCTACTTTAATAAAATCAGCTCCAGCTTCTGCTAAATATCTAAATCCTTCTGCATCTACAACATTTCCTGCTCCTATTTTAACAGTATCTCCATATTTTTCTCTTACATACTCAATAGTTTTCTTTTGCCATACAGAATATCCATCAGATGAATCCATACAAATTAAATCAACACCTGCTTCTACCAATGCTGGTATTCTTTCCTCGTAATCTCTAGTATTAATTCCAGCTCCTACTATATATCTTTTATTTTCATCTAATAGAGAATTTGGATTATTTTTTCTATCTTCATAATCTTTTCTAAATACTAAATATTTTAAGTTACCTTCTTTAGTTAATATTGGTAAACAAGCTTTTTTATTTTCCCATATTATATCATTTGCTTCTGATAAACTAATACCATTTTCTGCCCATATTGCTTTATCTTTTGGAGTCATAAAATTATCAATTGGTGCATCCATATCATCTCTTGAAATTCTATAATCCTTATCTGTGACTAATCCTAAAAATTTTCCAGTTGCAGTACCATCTTCTGTAATCATTACAGTTGAATGTCCTGTTTCATTAATAAGAGCAATTACATCTCTTAATGGTGTTCCACTCTTTACATTTGAATCACTAACTATAAATCCTGCTTTATGTTTTTTTACATGTCTAACCATTTTTGCTTGTGATTCAATTGATTGAGAACCATATATAAATGCAACTCCACCTTCTCTTGCTAAAGCAATTCCCATTTCTTCGCCAGAAACAGCTTGCATTATAGCAGAAACCATTGGTACATTTGCATAATATTTAGCTTCTTCACCTTTCTTAAATTTAACAAGTGGTGTTCTTAAAGACACATTTGATGGAATACATCTTTCATCTGTTAAATTTGGTAATAGTAAAAATTCATTAAATGTTCTTGAAATATCTCCTAAAACTTTTGACATATTTATTTTTCCCCCTAATTATTATTTTATTAATCTTAAAGTTTCTTTTGCTATCATTAATTCTTCGTTTGTTGGTATTATATAAATCTTTACTTTTGATGTAGGTTTAGAAATTAATTTTTCTTCACTTCTAACATTATTAGCCTCTTCATCAATTTCTACTCCCATAAATTCAAGTTGTTTGCATATACCTTTTCTTATATTTATTTGATTTTCTCCAACTCCACCTGTAAATACTATTGCATCAATTCCATTCATTGCAACTGCATATTTAGCAATATAACTAGCTATTGAATATTTAAATATATCCATTGCAAGTTTTGCTCTCTCATTATCATTATAAGATTCTGATTCTATTACTCTAAAATCTGGAGCTAAACCAGAAATACCTTGAACACCTGATTGTTTATTTAATAAGCTATCTACTTCATCAGCTGATAAATTTTCTTTTTTCATTAAAAATGTTACAACAGATGGATCTAAATCTCCTGATCTTGTTACCATTGGTATACCTGCAAGAGGTGTAAGTCCCATACTTGTATCAACAGATTTTCCACCTTGTACAGCACATATACTAGAACCTTGTCCTAAATGACATGTTACTATTTTTAAATCTTTAATATCTTTATTTTCTATTTCTGCTAATCTATTTGAAACATACATATGAGATGTTCCGTGGAATCCATACTTTCTTATTCCATATTTTTTATAATATTCATATGGTATAGCATAAATATATCTTTCTTTTGGCATTGTTTGATGAAAAGCTGTATCAAATACACCAACCATTGGTTTACCTGGCATTACTTTTTTACAAGCTTCAATTCCCATAATACCTGCTGGATTATGAAGTGGTGCTAAATCTGTACATTCTTTTAGAACTTCAACAACATTATCATCTATAATTACAGATTCGCTAATTTTCTCTCCACCATGAACTAATCTATGTCCTATTGCATTTATTTCATCTAATGAATCTATAACTTTATATTCTGGATTTATTAATTGTTTTAAAGTAAAATCAATTGCTTCTGTATGATTATAAGCAGTATGTTTTATTTCTATTTTTTGTCCATTTACTTTATGAGTTATAAAAGCCTCTTCTTCTCCTATTCTTTCGTATTTTCCAGAAGCTAATACTTCTTCTGTTTCCATATTAATTAATTGATACTTTAGTGATGAACTACCACAGTTTAATACTAAAATTTTCATTTTGTTTTTTCCTTTCTTTTATTATTTTTGGATTAACCTTAAAGTTTCCTTTGCAATCATTAACTCCTCATTTGTTGGAACAACATATACACTAATTTTAGACTCATTAGAAGAAATCTTTACCTCTTCTCCTCTAATCTTATTTTTCTCTTCATCTAATTTAACACCAAAAACTCCAAGTTGATCACAAATTGCCTTTCTAGAAATAGGTCCCTTTTCTCCAACTCCAGCTGTAAAAGTAATTATATCTGTGCCACCCATTGCAACCATACACTTTGCAATATATGAAGCAACAGAATAATGAAATACATCTAATGCAAGTTGAGCATGATATCCACCAGCTAATGCCTCTGTTTCAATATCTCTAAAATCAACTGATACACTAGATATTCCATAAACACCAGACTCTTTGTTTAATATTTCTTCAATTTCATCAGCTGATAAATTTTCTTTTTTCATAAGATATGTAAGAATTGATGGATCCAAATCCCCTGATCTAGTTCCCATAACAATTCCACTTAATGGTGTAAGCCCCATACTTGTTTCTACTGACTTTCCATTTTGAATAGCACAAACACTTGCACCTTGCCCTAAATGACAATTTATTATTTTTAAATCTTTTATATCTTTATTCTCTAATTCTGCAACTCTATTTGCAACATATTCATGTGAAGTACCATGAAATCCATATTTTCTTAGTCCATATTTTTCATAATACTCATATGGAATAGGATAAATATATCTCTCTTTAGGAATAGATTGATGGAAAGCTGTATCAAATACTGCTACCATTGGCATATTAGGTACAATCTTTTTACAAGCCTCTATTCCTAATATACACGATGGATTATGTATTGGAGCTAAACCATTACAACCTTTTATTTCATTTATTACTTCATCTGTTATTAATACAGAACTATTAAATTTTTCTCCTCCATGTACAACTCTATGTCCTATTGCTGACAACTCATCCAAGCTTTTTAAAACTCCATAATGGTCATTTGTTAATCTATTCAAAACAAATGCTATTGCTTTTTCGTGATTTTTAGCAGGATGTTCAAATTTATGTTTTTCTCCATTTACCTTATGTGTTAAAAAAGCATTTGGTTGACCTATTCTTTCAAAATATCCTTTTGCTAAAACCTTTTCTGTTTCCATATCAATTACTTGATATTTTAAAGATGAACTCCCTGAATTTAATACTAAAATCTTCATTAAATTCCTCCTTTAACATACAATATTATTTTTGTGCTTGAACAGCAGTTATAGCAATTACACCAACTATATCTTCACTACTACATCCTCTTGACAAATCATTTACAGGTCTTGCTATACCTTGGCAAAGAGGACCATATGCCTCTGCCTTTGCTAATCTCTGTACTAATTTATATCCAATATTTCCAGCACCTAAATCTGGAAATATTAAAGTATTAGCTTTTCCTTCAACTGGACTTCCTGGTGCTTTCATTTTTGCAATTTCTGGAACTATTGCAGCATCTAATTGTAATTCTCCATCAATTATTAAATTTGGATCTTTTTGTTTTACTAATTCTGTTGCATTTATCATTTTTTCTGTATCTTCTGATTTTGCACTTCCATATGTAGAATATGAAAGCATTGCAATTTTTGCATCTTTTCCTATTAATTGTTTAAAACTTTTACTTGAAGATATTGCAATTTCTGATAAAGCTTCACTATCTGGTTTTTCATTTAATCCACTATCAGCAAATATAAATACTCCATTTTCTCCATACTCACAATTAGGAACAACCATTACAAAAAATGCTGATACAATTTTTGTTCCTTCTGCTGTTTTTAATATTTGCAATGCAGGTCTTAAAGTATCTGCTGTTGAATGTGCAGCACCTGATACTAAACCATCTGCTCCTTCTGAATTCAATTTTACCATAAGCATTCCATAATATACTGGATCTAACACTAATTTTTTAGCCTTTTCTATTGTCATTCCTTTTCTTTGTCTTAATTCATATAAACAATTTACAAATTCTTCATATTTATCAGAATCAAAAGGATCTTCTATTTTAGCTTTTGATATGTCCAAGTTATTTTCTTCTGCTTTTTTTAATATTTCTTTTTTATTTCCTACTAAAATAATATTAGCAAAACCTTCCTTTAAAACTGTAGCAGTTGCTTTTAGTACTCTTACATCTGTTGCTTCTGGCAATACTATTGTTTTAATATCTGATTTTGCTCTTTGTTTTATTTCATCTATAAAAGCCATTTAACTTCCTCCTTAAAAATATGTTTATATTATATAAATAAAAAGCAAAAAGCACAAGGCTTTTTGCAAATTTCTGTACAAAGGATTTATATTATATAAAAATCTCAAAAAACTTTCCTAATAAAATAAATAAAGTGGTATGTTTTTATACCACTTTATTTATTTTATTACATTGATAATTTTGATATTTTTGCTGCAGCTTCTGCAAATTGATCTATTGCTTTACGTGCTTTTTCAGCCGCATTTTCTTCAGCTTTTGTTGTTTCTTTTATATAAGTATCTATACTTGTATTAAAAGATGCCATAAATTTAGTTAATTGTGTTGCTGCTTGATTTGTTAATTTAGCCAAATCATTAAATCTATAACTTAATTGTGAAGAATCACCTGCTGTTTTTGTTACTTCTGATAATTTAGTAGAATCTTCATAAGCTTTTTTTAATGATGTTACTAAATGTGTTGTTATAGCAGTATCTACAGATTTTTTCCAAGTACTAATTTGTTTAGATGATAAATTTGTAGTTTTCGCTACTGTTGCTTTTTTTATTGGTGCAAGCTTTGCTGTTGTAGCTTTAGTTGTTTTTGATGTTGCCATTTCAATTCCTCCCTTTATATTTTATATTATTTTTTTGATGCATTATATGATGTTGTATAGAATGCATTTGCATCAACTATTAATTTTTTTAAATCACTTTGTACTGTACCTAAAATATCTATAATTTCTGAAATATTTTGTGAAGCTTTTTTTCCTTTTGCATAATTTGTTCTAAAAGTATTTCCTGTTCCGTTTATTAATAGCTGTTGAAGCATCTTGTAAATATTTTGTCCATCCATTTATTTGGACCTTTAAATCACCAAGATATTTTTTATATTCTTGTAAATTTTGATCTGATAAAGCCATAATAATTCTACCTCCCTTTTAATTTATTAGTATTTTTATACTATTTACTGCCATTATACACATCCACAAAAATGTTGTCAACAATTTTAAAAAAATAATGTAAAATAATGTAATTATATGTAATTTATTCTTGACTTTACTTGCTTGTTTGATATAATTTATTTAACATTTTTTAATATGTAAATATGTGGAGGAAAAAAATGCGAATCACAATAATTGGAAAAAATTATTTTTTTAAAGATACTTTGCCTAAGAAATTTGTTGAAAATTACTGGGTAATAGATAAAAATCAAGAAAACGGAAAAAAACTTTTAAATCTTATAGGAACTAATGAAAATTGGGAATTAATAAGTAATAATTGTTCTAAAATTATCAATCCAGAATGCCTAGTTATTACTTCTGATAATTTAAGTATAAATAATTCAAATAATAAATTTATTAATCATACTATTTTAGAAGAAAATAATATGTATGCTATAACCCTTGGAAATTCAGAAGATGTTTATATTTTGTATTGTTCACCCGATTATGAAAAAAACTTTACTCATTTAGATATTATTGAAGATACAGAATTTACAATTGGTTCTAGTAATAATAATAGCATTATATACAACAATCCACTTGTATCAGATACACATGCAAAAATTTTAAAATTTAATGGTAAATGGATTATAGAAAATTATGATTCTAAATATGGAACTTTTGTTAATGACTTCCCTGTACATAATAATACTAAAAATATATTTAATGGTGATATTATTTTTATTATGGGGCTAGAAATTGTTATGTTAAAAGATAGTATATATATAAACAATCCTAATAATAATGTTACATTAAATAGCAATATTTTTAAAATGAGTTCAACTAAAAATTTAGAATTAAAAAATAAAACAAACGACCTTTATATAGATGATAATAAATATATTGATTATTACTCAAGATCACCAAGAATTATTCCTCCTATAAGAACAGAACATATCACAATAGATCAACCACCTGAATTAACAGATTCACAAAAAAGACCTATGCTTTTAGCATTAGGATCTTCCTTAGCAATGGGATTATTAATGCTTACATCTCTTACATCTACAATTCAAGGAATTTCAAGTGGTACAGCATCATTTGGAGAAATTTTTTTAGGAATTTTTACCACAGTTGCAATGCTTTTAGCTATGGTCGTTATTCCTATCTGGGAAATAAAATGGGATGAAAACTCTAAAAAGAAATATGAACAAAAAAGACAAAAAAGATACAAACAATATCTTTCTAAGAAAAATGCTAATATAAATAAAATTAAAAATAAGCAAAGAGAAATTTTATATCAAAATTATTTATCCGACACTGAATGTGCAAAAATAATTATTGAAAATAGCCCTAGATTATGGGAAAGAAAAATTGTTGATGATGATTTTCTTTCTATTAGATTAGGAATTGGAAAATTCCCTTCTCAAATAGACATTACCTATCCTCAAGAAAAATTTGCTATGGAAGATGATAACTTGATAGATTCTTTAAACACTATTATAAATAATGCTAAATTTATAGATGATTCACCAGTTATACTTTCTTTAGTAAAAAACAATGTATCTACAATTATATCTAAAGATGATGATTTTTCTTGGAGATTTATGCGAAATATAATTATGCAATTAATTACATTTCATAGTTATGAAGATTTAAAATTAGTATTTTTATTGAATCCTAACACTTCTAAAGAATGGCAATACGTAAAATTACTACCACATGTTTGGGATAATTCAAAACAGATAAGATTCTTTGCTGATAATTATGACGACATAAATGAAATCTCAAGATATTTATTAGAAGAATTAAAAGATAGAGATGAAGATGAATCACTTGATGATTCTAAATTTTCATCACCATATTATTTAATAATCACAAATGATTGCAAAAAGGTAGAAAATTTAAGCTTTACAAAAGAATTATTTAAAAGAAAAAACCTCGGGTTTAGTTTACTATGTATAACTGATTATGTATATAATTCTCCAAGTGTTTGTAAAACATTCTTTAATATTGAAAATAGATCAACTGGTATTTTATATGAAGATGGTATAGATAATTCTAAGGAAACAGAAGTTAATTTAGAACCTTTAAGCGCTATCTTTTTTGAAAAAATTTCTGAAAAATTGGCAAATATTCCTATTAAAATAAATGTTAAAGATGCAAGTTCACTCGTAAGTAATTATTCTTTTTTAGAGATGTTTAATGTTGGAAAAATAGAACAATTAAATATTCTTGAAAGATGGAAAAAAAATGATTCAACTTTATCTTTAAAAGCTCCTATTGGAATTGACAGTAATGGAATGATAATAAACCTAGATGCTCACGAAAAATTCCATGGACCTCATGGACTAATTGCTGGTTCTACCGGTTCGGGAAAAAGTGAATTTATAATTTCTTATATATTGTCTTTAGCCATTAATTACCACCCAGATGACGTAACCTTTCTATTAATAGATTACAAAGGCGGTGGATTAGCAGGTGCTTTTCAAAAAAATAATATAAAACTCCCTCATCTAGTTGGTACCATTACAAATATAGATAAATCTGGTCTCCAAAGATCTTTAACATCAATCCAAAGTGAATTAAGGAGAAGACAAGTTATATTCAATGAAGCTAGAAATATGACAGATGAAGGTACTATTGATATTTATAAATACCAAAAATTATATCATGATGGAATTGTTAAAGAACCAATTTCTCATTTGTTTATAATTTGTGATGAATTTGCTGAATTAAAACAACAACAACCTAACTTTATGGATGAATTAATGAGTGTATCAAGAATTGGTAGAAGTTTAGGAGTTCACTTAATTTTAGCAACTCAAAAACCTTCTGGAATTGTTAATGATCAAATTCGTAGTAATAGTAAATTTGCAATATGTTTAAAAGTTCAAGATACTAGTGATAGCTCAGATGTAATACTAAGACCAGATGCTGCATACTTAAAAAATCCTGGCTCATTCTATTTAAAAGTTGGTCAAAATGAATACTTTGTATTAGGACAATCAGGATGGTCAGGTGCACCATACATCCCATCTGACATCCCTACAAAAAGACTTGATAGTTCAATAGAATTTATTTCTAATACTGGTATGCCAATAAAAAAGATTGATGATACAAAAAAACAAACTTCTAATAGTCAAGGTGAACAACTTACTACATTATTAAAATATATTTGTAATATAGCAGAAAATGAAAACATTCAAACAAAGAATTTATGGTTAGATGATATACCTCAAGACATATATGTAAGTGATTTAAGAAAAAAATACAACATTCACCCATCACCTTATTCTGTAGATGCTATCATTGGTGAATATGATGACCCATCAAATCAAAACCAAGGCTTAGTAGAACTAAACTTTGCTGAAAATGATAATACTATAATTTATGGTAATGCAGAAAGTGGAAAAGAAACTCTATTAAGTACAATGATATATGACTTAATGACTACATATTCAACAAAACAAGTTCAAATGTATATATTAGATTTCGGAACAGAAGCATTAAAAATATATAAAAAAAGCCCTCATGTAGGAGATGTTCTTTTCATGGGAGAAGATGCTAAACTAGATACATTCTTTGATATGATTCAAGCATTTATAAAAGAAAGAAAAAATATCTTATCAGACTATAATGGTGATTTTAACTTATACCTTTCAAAAGGAAACCAAATGCCTGTAATTGTTATAATAATTAATAATTATGAAGCATTTAATGAAAATTATGAAGATAAATATGATGACTTAATATTATCTTTATCTAGAGAAGGTCCTAAATGTGGTATGTTATTTGTTGTAACAGCAAGTTCAACAAGTGCTATGCGATATAGGCTTACTCAAAACTTTAACAAAAAAATAGGATTACAAATAAATGATGAAAATGATTATTATAGTATGTTTGATAATGTACAATCAAAAAGGCCTTCTCATATGTTTGGAAGAGGTCTAGTTCCAATAGATAATGATTTATTAGAATTTCAAACAGCTAAAATATGCCCACATACAGAATATAATGAACACATTATAGAAACAATTAATAAATTAGATAAAGAATTCACTTTCAAAGCAATGCCTGTTCCAACATTACCTAACAAAATTGAAATTGAAGATCTTAAACCATATTTAACTGATATATATAAAGTTCCACTTGGTTTAATAAAGAAAAATTTAAATGTATTTACATATAATTTTTCTAAATATCTTATAACTTTAATTTCTTCAAAATCTTTAGAAAATGCAATGGAATTCTGTTATTATCTTTTTGAAGAATTAAAAGAAATTGAAAATGTTAAAGTTTCTATTTTAGATTCTAGAAAATCTAAAAATAATTTAAAAAAAGATTATAATAGTTTTATAAAGGAAATCAAGAGTGATACAAAAAACGGTTTAGATGGCTTTGCAGTATATGGTATTATAGGTCTAGAAGATTTTGTAGAAGCTGATTTAATTAGCGAATCTGATTTTTCTAACTTACTAGAAAAATGTAATAAAGCAGAAAATCAATTCTTTGTTATTGTTGATAGCCCTGATTTACTTGAAAATCACACATATGATGAATGGTACACAAATTATATTAACAATTCTACAGGTATTTGGATTGGAAATGGTATTGATAATCAAACTTTAATTACTACTAATTTTTCCATAGATGAAACTTTAGAAAATAATTGTGGAAATAGTTTTGGTTATGTTGTAGAAAATGGAATTACAACTTTAATTAAATTTCTTGGTATTGAAGAGGATGGTGATAATAATGAATAATAAACTATTAGTAAGATTATTCTTACCAGCAATTGATAAACAATATGATATATGGCTTCCTATAAACAAAACAATTTATAATATTATAATTTTATTATTAAAAGGTATTAACGAAATGAATGATGACATCTACCATCCTGATAAGTTGCCTATTTTATATAATAAAACTACTGGAAAACCTTATGATATAAATTCTTTTGTTAATGATACAGATATAAAAAATGGTACAGAACTCATATTATTATAATACAAAAAAGAAAATGGATAATGCATCTTATTCATTTTCTTTTTCTATTTCATCTTTTATATATCATTTTTTTATAACATTATATGGATCATCAATTAAATTTTTTAATTGCATTTTGGCACCATAAAATCTAGCACCACCAATTATTTCTCCAGTAGTTGCATCTACGTAATAAACAAATCTTTCAGGAAAATCTTTATCATACTTATAATAATCATAATAAAGAGTTACTTCCCAAACTTTTCTTACACGATTATCCACTTTATAAAATACAGCATCTTCTTTTAATTTATGTGTTCCATTCTCTTCTATAATAAAATTAATTGTTCCTTTTTCATATTCCTCTATATTCTTTTCTCTATATACAACTTCTGTATTCATTTTATCAATTCCAAGCTCAGCATCTGTAGATGCTATATTATGTCTTGTTTCTATTTGTTTATCTTTTTCTACTGCGATTTTAATAGCTTCTTCTTTAGAAATCTTTTGATCATTATTTTCATATTTATAATTTTCAAAATTCAAACTATACAAACCATTTATTTTTGGAATCCATCCAATGCTTATTTTCTCACAGTTATTTAACAAATCACCATATTTCTTGTAAAAGTCAGCATACCAAATATAAGCATCTTCATCTTTTTCAGAATTTCTCTTTAATGATACTAATTCATATTCATCATCATTATTATTAGGATTATATTTTGCTAACAATTCTTTTGCAGTCTTTCTGGCTTCTTCTCTAGTTATACCATAATTATAAGGAATCTTGTAATTACATGATGGAATATTTAGACTCTCAATTTTGCCTTTACTATTGATACTCATAACTCCACTTTCAAACTTTATACTCCATTCAATTTCATCTTTATAAGCATTTTTTGTTAAAACTAATCTGTTTATTTCTTTTTCTAATCCTATCTTTCTAAAATATTCAGTTGCTTTACTTTTTGCTTCCTCTTCACTAATTGTATTTTCCTTTTCCTGCTCAGTTATTTCATAAGAAAATTTATAAGTTTCTGGTTGTTTCCATATATTTTCATAAGTTTTAGCTACTGCAAATGCAACACCAGACCCTAATAATAAACCTGTTGCAACTATAATTGATTTCTTTATTGCTTTAGCTTTCATTATCCATTTCCTACTTCCTTTTGATTTTGGAGAAAAATTCTTTATAGCATTAGTAAAAGAATTAGGAACTACTTGTTCATTATTTTTAAAACCATGTAAAAATTCATCCAAATTTTTCATTTTAATAAAATTCTCCTTTATACTTTTCTTTTATTTTTATTTTAGCTCGTGATATTTTACTACATATTGTTCCTTCTCTTTTGTTTAATATTTTTGAAATTTCTTTTGTTGTATAGCCTAAATAATAGTAAAGTGTTAAAATTGTTCTTTCATCTTCATTTAAAAATGAAATAAAATCTTCAAATTCAACATTTGATAAATCAATTCCAACACTACTGATATTTTTTATTTCTTCATTCTCATCAATAGATTTAAGTTTTTTCCTTTTATAAAATTTATTGCAATTATTAATAAGAATTCTTATTACCCATGTTTTAAAAAAATTATTATTTTTTAATTTTTTTATATTAAAAAATGCTATCATCATTGTTTCTTGAATTATATCATCAATATCATTTTCATCATTTATTTTACTTTTTGCTATACAATATAAATCTTTTTCAATATTTAATATTAAATTAGTAAATGCATCACTATCTCCATTTTTTACTTTTTCTACAAGTTCCTCCACATTTTCCTCCATTATATCTATAGTACTTTAGACATCATATATTAGATATTATAACATAACTATTTTCTTGCATTAATTTTAATTTATTATAAAAAATGAACAAGTATTATTACTTGCTCATTAAATTATAATTTATTATTACTTTTGATATTTTTCTGGTGCTATAGATATATCTCTTATCATATCTCCATTAATCAAACGAATTTTATTTTTTTCTTCAATCTTTATCCAATTTTCTTCTACTGCAACTATTTTACCTTGTACTCCAAAAGACTCATTAAATAATATGATTGTACATACTTTTCCTATAAACTCTTTCATCAATTCTTGTGGCATTTTTCTTTTCCTTCCTTTCTTTTTTCTCTCAATTATTTCTAAATACAATTTATTTCTTCTTGGTATTATTATACAACAAAATAATATAATAATCCAAAGCAACAAATAATCTATTTTTAACACCTCCTTAAATATCAGCCCATTAAATTTGTTAAATTATAAACTTACTATTTTTTATAAAAATGGAAATCACAACAATCTCCGCCATAACCTAAAGTTTTTGTTCTCGTAAAACCTATTTTTTTAAGTCCACCATATGTAACATCATCAACATCACAAAATAAACGACATAAATCTGCACAACCATTTTCTACGCAGGCTGTATGCCAAAGACATCTTTTAATAGTCACATCATAATAATCCTTATCATGTTTTTGCACACTTTCTTGTAAATCAGTTGTACGCATAATTTTAAGAAATATCTTGCTGTAAATTGAATAAAATCCAGGTATTAACTCCATTTTTGCAGTAGAAGAATGTTTTTTTATTGCAACTTTATCAATCATATATTTTCGCATATATTTATATACATCTTCTTCTGAGAAATCATTTTTTAACAAAGCTTTATACAATGCTATACGAGGAAGAATTGTTTGAATAAGTGTTTTTATTTGATTTTTTGACTTGTCCTTTGTGTTTTTTATAAGTTCATTAAGTATTATCTCTTGCTTATTAAATAATTCATTTCCATTATTCGCTCCAAATTCTTCTATTAAAAATATTTTTATTTGTTTCTGTTGTTTTATATTCATACTTATAATTTCTCCATAAATTACTACTTATTATTATATTTCTTTTATAACTTTACAAGGATTCCCAACTGCTACACTATTTGATGGAATATCTTTATTTAAAACACTTCCTGCACCTATTACAACATTATCTCCAATAGTTACTCCAGGAAGTACATTTACATTACCACCAATCCATACATTATTTCCTACTTTAATAGGTTTGGCATATTCTAATCCTTTATTTCTAGTTTCATAATCTAATGGGTGTCCTGCCGTATAAAAGCCACAATTAGGTGCAATAAAAACGTTATCACCAAATTCTACTTTCGCCCCATCTAATATTATGCAATTATGATTCATATAAAAATTTTCTCCAACAAAAATGTTATAACCATAATCACACCAAAAGTTCTGTTCAACAATTATTTGCTTTCCAGTTTTTGCAAATAATTGTTTAATTACTCTGTCTCTATTTTCAAAATCTGATGGTTTTAGATTATTATATTCAAAGCAAACATCTTTAGTTTTATATCTATCATTTATTAATTCCTTATCATAATTGGCATCATATAATTCTCCTGCCAACATTTTATCTTTTTCTGACATAATTTTCTCCTATTATAACAACAAATTTAAGTTTTCATTATAATTTATATATCTGTTTTTATCTCCATTATTAATCTTTGGATATTCATCCCACATCTTTTCTAGCATTACTGTGAATTTTTGCAACCTGTAACATTAGCTCACTAATTTTATTTATATCTTCTATTTGTGCATTTCTAATATTCATATTTTTATATTCTCCTCAAATCACTATTTGTTTTTTTATATCATAAAAGCAGATAATAATCAACTAACTATCTGCTCTAAAAATTGTAAGTTATCGAGATGATTATAACATACAAAATAGATAATTAGCAAATAACTAATTATCTATTATTTTTAATTATAAAATTAATCTTTTTCTAATAACAACTCCGTTTTTGACATACCATTTTCATTATACTGTATATCAATAGCCCCACCTATTGAATCTAATTCTTTCAATTTTCTTAAATCTTCCTCTTTGTTACTTGTAACAGTAACTTTTATATTATTAGTAGTGTCCATAAGAGCTGATGATGTTACAAAAGGAAATTCTTTATTAGACATTTTTTTACTTATTTTACTTTGTAAATCTTCTAAATAATTATATGAATATTTTGCTGTTTTAAATATAGTTTTGCCTTCTGTTATTCCTAACAAACTGCATATTTCTTTTCTATTTGCTTCATTATCTTTACAAAGTAATACTACATTGTTTCCATTTTTATCTATATATTTTCCTGCATAATAATCTGGATAGCCTATATTTATATTTTCATTCGGCTGTTCTATTGCATTTATATCTTTATCTTCTACATGTCTATTTCTATTGCTATTTTCAGTAAGGATTGACTTTAATAATTCTAATAATTCATTTTCGTTTAAGCCCTTTGTTTCTATGTCAAAATATTTATTTTCAATTTTGAATGATACAATATACATCTCTTTATATTGTGAAATTGTTAAGTTCGTATCTCCTATATTTGAAATTTTATCATTATTTTCTATATGATAATCTCGTAATGGTTCTCCTATTGTTGATATTGCAATTCTTATATCATTTTCATCATCTTTTTTGTATTCAAATACATAATCGTGTAATAAATCATATTTTTTAATATCTATATTACTTCTAACATAAATTTTATATGGTTCTAATTGCTTAAATGCTTGTGGTATTTCTATATTTTCCATGAACTTAAATTCTTCTGGCAATTTATCTATACTTATAGTTTCTATATCTGCATCTAAACTTGCTAATCCAATATTTTTTAATTTATTTATATTCAAATTAATTTTTAAACTTTCTTGATTACTTTGCTTATCTTGACTTAAATCGGCTATTCCATAATTTGGATTTTGTACATTTTTAAGTGTATTTGTACCCATAATAATTCCAAATCCTAATATAACTACTGCTGCACTCGAAGTTATACCATAAATTATTTTTTTGTTTCTTACTTTATTCATATTTGCCTCCTCCTTTGCTTTTAATAATACTTTTTGATAAATTTTATCTTTATTGATTTTTTCACTAAAAATTTCTTTCATTACTTGTTTTTTAGACATCTTCATCACTCTCGCTTTCTATTTGACTTTTAAGTTCTCCGAATTGTTCTATACAAATAATGTTTTACGTTTGATTCTGTTAAACTTAAACATTCTGATATTTCTTTAATAGTTAGTTCTAATTTAAAATATAGATAAAATACTTTAAAAATAATTACCTTTTTGCTTTTTAAATATTCCCAGACAAAATCTGTGTCATATTTATCTATCAAACTACTTTCTATATCTACATCTGCTGGTATTGTATCTATCATTTCTAAATTATCTTTACTAGAAAACAAAGAAACTATTTTTTCTTTGTAATTAAATCTGTAATAGTCCTTTACTTTGTTTTTAGCAATTCCCATAATATATGTATTTGTGATATTTACATTTTTTGAGACAGCTTTAAATACTGCCAAATAAATATTTTGTAAAATATCTTCTACATCTTCAGGATTAGAACATTTACAAACAACATATTTAGAAACATCAAAATATGTATTTTCATATAACAAATCAAATTGTTTTAAAGCTTCATGATTAATCATTTTTCTCTCCTCTATTTATAGAGTCGTAAGGAATTATAAAAAAGTTCCAAATTTTATAACTTTTTATAAAAAAACAAGTAATTAAATTAAATAATTACCTGTCTTACAACTTGTAATCTCAGCGACAACTTACTATTTTTATAACTAATTACTAAATTGTAATTCATTTTTCACCTTATAATATTATTTTTTCAATTCAATTTGAAATTCTATAAATTCATCATTACTTTTTGCACAAATTTTTCCATTATGTAATTCTATTATTTCTTTTGTAATAGCAAGTCCTAATCCAGCTCCACCATTATTTGTTTGTCTTGATTCATCTGCTCTATAAAATTTATCAAATATTCTTTCCAGTTTATATTCAGGAATTGTAGCTCCTTTATTTTTAAATGTAATTTCAATATTTTCTTCATTTTCTATCATATTTATTGTAATAGTAGTATTTTCATAGCTATAGCTAATTGCATTTTTCAGCAAATTTCCAAAAGCTCTTGCCAATTTATCTCCATCGGCATTATACATTAAAATATTAGGTTTAGTTATATTCAATTTTAAATTTCTTTCTTCTAACATTGGATAAAATTCTTCTACTAATTGGTCTAATAGCATTACCAAATCAATATTTGTTTTATTTAGAGGTATATCATTCAAATTATATCTGGTAATTTCAAAAAATTGATTAGTAAGTTCTTCAACTCTTAAAGCTTTATCAAGTGCTATTTTTATATACTTATTTTGTAATTTTTTTGATATTTCTTGTTCTTCATTTAATAACGATAAATATCCTATTACTGACGTAAGCGGTGTTTTTAAGTCATGTGCCATATACATAATTAAATCATTTTTCTTTTGTTCAGCTTCTTTTGCTCTTTTTGTACTTAAAATATACTCATATTTAATTTTATTTAATTTTTCTGAAAATCTTGTCATCTCATTTGGTAATTCTATGTTTTGAGTTTCTTCATTTAAAATGTTATCAAATGATTTATATAATTTTTCTATATTATCAACTTTTTTGGAAAAAAATCGATATAAAGCAATTACTAAAATAATTATCATATAAAATAAAAAAATAGGTTCTTTATTATAAACACACCACTCATATAAGTTATAATTAAACCTATACAAAGTATTTCCTAAAAAGTTTCCTAAAAGATTATCTAAAACTACAATGTAAAAAATTACTGCTACAATGTAGTAGATGATAATTCTAAGGATCAGACTACCTATCAATTTCATTTTTTCATTAAACAATTCTTTATTTTTCAATTTTATATCCAACTCCCCATACTGTTTTTATAAATTTTGGCTTTTTTGTGTCTTCATTTAATTTCTCTCGTATTCTCCTTATATGTACCATTACCGTATTATTATTTTCTAAATATTTTTCTTTCCATACTTTTTCAAATAATTCTTCTGAACTTACTACATTTCCTCTTTTTTGTGCCAAATATAATAATATATCAAATTCCATAGGTGTTAATTCAACTTGTTTATCGTATAATTTACAAATGTGTTTGTCTTGATCTATTTCTAATCCATTTATATAGATAATATTTTCTTCAATTTTTTCGTTATATTTTGTATATCTTCTATAGGCGGACTTTACTCTTGCAATTAATTCCAATGGATTAAATGGTTTTGTAATATAGTCATCTGCTCCTAAAGTTAGTCCTTGTATTTTATCTTTATCTTCAATTTTGGCAGTTAGCATTATTACTGGAAAGTTTAGTCCTTTATCTCTTATCATTTTACATATTTCAAATCCATCTACATCTTTTATCATTACATCTAAAATTGCAAAATC
>CAKPAX010000003.1 GCA_934133175.1 uncultured Clostridia bacterium
TTGCAGGAGTACACACACACACACACACACACACACACACACACAAGTAATTTAGTAAATAATAGGATAAATATAAATAAAAAAATAGCAATAAAAACCTATATATTTATAGGCTTTATTGCTGTTTTTTTGTTTTTAATTAAAAGTAAAATAAGTTATTAAATTTTAAAATATAAATATGAATAAAATAAGAGGAGGAAATTTTATGAAACAAAAGAACAAAAGATTAGAGAAAGGTATAACATTAATAGCATTAGTAATAACAATAATAGTACTATTAATATTAGCAGGAGTAACAATAAGTATGTTAACAGGAGAAAATGGAATACTAAAACAGGCAACAAGTGCAAAAGATACAACAGATAAATCAGAATTTGAAGAGCAAGTAAAATTAGCAGTAATGGCATCAAAAGTAAATGATAAAGGAGCAATAGATTTAACCGCATTAGAAGTGGAAATAGGAAAAATAAAAGGAACAGAAATAACAAAAAATGGAACAGAAAATAATTTACCATGGACAGTAAAAAAAGAAAGTTATGAAGTAACAATAACAGCAGAAGGAACAATAATAGCAAATACAACAGGAAAAGATGATGATAAAAAAGATGAAGATGCAAAAATAGACTATGGAACAAAAAAACCAACAGAAGATACAAGAACAGTAATAGAACAAGCAACATCAGCAAAACCAGAAGGTTCAACAATAGATTCAAATACAAATTCAGATACAGGAATAGTAATGATAGATGGTAATCAAAACGAATGGGTATGGGTAGAAGTACCGGCAACAGTATTTACAAGTGCAACAAGTAGTACAGATTATGATAACATAAAGGCTGATTTAATAGCATATGCAAGTGATTATAGAAGTAGTAGTTACACGGATACATGGTATAATGGATGCGGATTAGAACAAGAAGAATATACAACAAAATATCAAAAAATGTTAAGTAGTATATATACAAATAAAGGATTTTATATAGGAAGATATGAAGCTGGAATAGCAGGTAGTGATGAGAATACAAGTTTAGCAAGATATGAAGATAGTGCAAGAATAACAAGTAATTCACCCAAAGCAGTAAGTAAAAAAGATATGATACCATATAATTATGTATATTGTAGTGAAGCACAACAATTAGCAAATGGAATGAGTACAGGAAATAAAACAAGTAGTTTAATGTATGGAATACAATGGGATTTGGTATGTAAATTTTTAGAAGTAAAAGGAAATTGGGATACAACTGAAAATACAGCACAATATTATATAAAACAAAATAGTACAAGTTGGGGAAATTATAAGAATAGTACATTTACAATAAATAGTGCAAAAGCAAAGAAATATAATTATAGTAATAAATCATGTGATGATATAACTGGAGAAAAAACAAGTGATATGATATTAACAACAGGAGCAAGTGAACAAAATAAAAAGATGAATATATATGATTTTGCTGGAAACGAAGGAGAATGGACATTAGAGAAGACTACCAACACCAGCGATCCTTGTAGCGGTAGGGGAGGCGGCTTCTGCAACAACGGCGGCAGCTTTCCAGCTTCTCTTCGCGGTAGCTATAGCACGACTATCAGCTACGACGGCATTGGATTGCGTGTTTCACTTTATTAGTAGAACTGTGTTCTAAAACCGTGTTGAGACTGTAAAAATTTTTGTGAGACTGTAAAAATTTTTGTGTAAATCGTTTTTACCTATTATGAAAAATAAATAATAAATAGCTTTAAATAGAGTGATAATAAAAGTTGCTGAGCAGAAGTTCTTAAGTAAAATTGAACAAAGCTGCTCAGTTTTTGTTATAGAAAGAGTAAAAAAATTTATAGAACAAAATTTACTCTTTCTTTTTTGTAATTCAATTCCAATTTAACGTAAATAATCCTTTCCTTTTACGAAGTTTTTAAATAAATTTTATAAAAAAATAATAAAAAAGTATTTAAAAACAAAAAAATTTATTATACAATGTAGAAAAAGTAAAAATGGGAGAGAAAAATGAATAAAAAATGGCAATTTTGTGAGAGCAACGAAGAAAAGGTAGAAGAATTATCAAGCAGATATAATATAAGTAAATTATTAGCTACTATTTTAGTAAATAGAAACATCGTTGAAGATGAAGATATACGAGTTTTTTTAAATCCAACAAGAAACGATTTTCATGATCCATATTTATTACCAGATATGAAAAAGGCTGTAGATAGAATAGTAGCTGCAATAAAGAATAAAGAAAGAATAGTAATATATGGAGATTATGATGTTGATGGAATAACAAGTATTACTGTTTTAAAAAGTTTTTTAGAAGAAAGAGGTTTACAAGTTGATCAATATATTCCAAATAGACTTGAAGAAGGCTATGGATTAAATAAACCTGCATTAGAAGAAATTGCAAGTAAAAAATATGACTTAATGATAACAGTAGATTGTGGTATTTCTGCAATAGAGGAAATTGATTATGCAAATAGTTTAGGAATACAAACAATAATAACAGATCATCATGAGCCAGTAGAAGAATTACCTAAAGCATTTGCTGTAATTGATGCAAAAAGAAAAGATAACCAATATCCATTTAGAGAGTTAGCAGGTGTAGGTGTCGCATTTAAATTATCACAAGCAATTTCAATTAGATTAGGGTTAGAAGAAAAAGAATATTTGAAGTTTCTAGACATTGTTTGTGTTGGTACAATATCAGATATAGTTCCATTAGTAGATGAAAATAGAGTTATTACAAAATTAGGATTAAAATTAGTAAAACAAACTAAAAATATAGGATTAAAAGCGTTATTACAAGCTTCTGGTTATAATAAAATAGATTCAAATACAGTTTCTTTTGGTATAGCTCCAAGAATTAATGCATCTGGAAGGATGGGACATCAAGAAGATGCATTAGAATTATTTTTATCAAAAAATATAGTAGAAGCAAATGAATTAGTAAAAAAATTAAATGGTTATAATAGCAAAAGACAAGAAATAGAAAAAAAAATATATAATGAAGCACTAGCTAAAATAGAAAATGAACATTTAGATAATAATAATGTTATAGTAGTTGGTGGAAATGGATGGCACCATGGAGTAATTGGTATTGTTGCATCTAAAATTACAGATTTATATTTTAAACCAAGTATTTTATTATGTTTTGAAGATGATATTGGAAAAGGATCAGGAAGAAGTATACCAGGATTTGATTTACACGAGGCTTTAAATAACTGTAGTGATAGTTTGGAAAAATTTGGTGGACATGCTATGGCGATTGGTGTTACAGTAAGAAAAGATAAGCTAAGCCAATTTGAAAATGAAATAGAAAAAATAGCAGAAGAAAACAACATAAAAGATATAGTTCCAATTATTAATATAGATGCAGAAATAGATTTGAATAATATAAATAAAAATATTGTAGAAAGTTTAAGTGCACTAGAACCTTTTGGAGAAGGTAATAAAATGCCATTATTTGCATATAGAAATTTAAAAATTGATTCTATAAGAGCTTTATCAGAAGGCAGACACTTAAAGTTAACATTAAAATCTAAAAATAATATAATAAATGCAATAGGATTTAATATGGGATATTTAGCTAATGAATATTTAATTGGAGACAAAGTTGATGTTGTTGGTGTATTAGAAATTAATACATTTAATGGAGTTGATAATTTGCAAATTAATTTAAAAGACATTATGAAATCAATATAGAAAAGTGTCAATAAAGGGGGAATTTGATGCAAGAGGAAAATAAAAAAATTGCAATTGAAGATGTTATTGCAAAAAAGAAACAAAAAACAAAAAGAGCAGATACAAAATTAATAATGAGAGCATATAACTATGCTTTTAGTCATCATGGAAATCAATGTAGAAGATCAGGGGAACCGTATATAATTCATCCCTTAAATGTGGCATATATTTTAGCAGATATAGGTTTAGATGATAGTACAATTTGTGCGGCACTTTTACATGATGTTGTAGAAGATACTGATGTTACAGATGCAGATTTAAGAAGAGAATTTGGTGATGAGATTGCAGAAATGGTTGCAGGTGTTACTAAACTTGGAGAAATGCAATTTGAAACAGTAGAGGAAAAACAGGTTGAAGATTATAGAAAAATGTTCCTTGCAATGGGAAAAGACATCAGAGTAATATTAATAAAATTAGCTGATAGGCTTCATAATATGAGAACATTAAAGTATTTAAAAAGAGATAGACAAATAGCTAATGCAAAAGAAACTATGGAATTATATGCACCACTTGCAAATAGATTACGGGGTTTATTCTATAAAATGGGAGTTAGAGGATTTATCATTTAAGTATTTATATCCAGAAGAATATAGAGAACTAGTTGAAGGTATAAATAAAAAGAGAGAAGAAAGACTAAAGTTTATAGAGAAAATAATGGCAGATATAAGAGTAGAGCTAAAAAAACAAAAAATAGATGCAGAAGTTACAGGAAGAGCAAAACATTTATATAGTATATATAGAAAAATGCAAAGAGATAATAAAACATTAGATCAAATATATGATTTATTTGCATTAAGAATTTTAGTTAATTCTGTAAAAGATTGTTATGCTGCATTAGGAGTTGTTCACGAGCTATATAATCCTATGCCAGGAAGGTTTAAAGATTATATTGCTGTTCCAAAACCTAATATGTATCAATCAATTCATACAACATTATTAGGTGAAAAAGGTACGCCATTTGAAGTTCAAATACGTACATGGGATATGCATAGAATTGCGGAATTTGGTATTGCTGCACATTGGGCATATAAAGAAGCAAGTTATTTTGGTAAAAAACAATCTGTAAAAGTAGAAGAAGATAAATTGGCATGGCTTAGAGAAACATTGGAATGGCAGAAAGATATGCAAGATCCTCAACAATTTTTAGAAACATTAAAAACAGAACTTTTTGAAGATGAAGTTTATGTGTTTACACCAAAGGGTGAAATAAAGGTTTTACCAAGAGGTGCAACATCTATAGATTTTGCATATAGTATACATGCAGAAATTGGACATCATATGACCGGATGTAAAATAAATAGTAAAATGATGCCTATAATAACACCTTTAAAGACAGGAGATATAGTAGAAATAATAACATCTGACAATTCAAAAGGACCAAGTAGAGATTGGCTTAAATTTGTAAAAAGCAGTAGCGCGAAAAATAAAATATTATCTTGGTTTAAAAAAGCTGAAAAATCAGAGAATATTGAAAGAGGAAAAGACTTAATAGAAAAAGAAATTAAAAGAATAGGAATTCCTTATGTTGAATTGTTTAAAGGTGAATATATAGAACCAATGCTTGAAAGATATAAATATAAGAATTTAGAAGAAATGTATGCATCTGTTGGATTTGGTGCAATTTCTCCTGTAAAAATTATTGCTAGAATGCTTATAGAATATAGAAAAGAGCATAACGAAGAAAACATTGAACAAAAAATAGAAGAATTATCAAAAAATAAAAACAAAAAGCCAAGCGTATCAAGTTCAGGAATTATTGTAAAAGGAATTGATAATTGTTTAATAAAACTTTCAAAATGTTGTAATCCGCTTCCAGGTGATGAAATTGTAGGATATATAACAAAAGGAAGAGGAGTTTCTGTTCATAGAAAAGATTGTGTAAATGTTAAAGATTTATTATCTGAAGAAAATAGAATGATAGATGTTGAGTGGTATAATCAACCACAAGCTGAATATACTGCTGATATTGAAATTTATTCAAATGATAGGGCTGGTCTATTAGCAGATATATTAAAAGAAATAGGAACAACAAAAGCTAAACTTATGGGAGTTAATACAAAAACAACAAAACAAAATATAGCTGTAATAAACATAAATGTTGAAATAGAAAATTTAGATGAAATGAATAAATTAATAAAAGCTGTAAGAAAAGTTGACAGTGTATATGAGGTTAAAAGAAAAAAATAAGGGAAGGATGAATATGATATTAAAAGAACTAAAGATAGAAACTTGGATAGGGGATCCAACTAATTGTTATATAGTTTTTGATGAAAATTCTCATGAAACTATGGTTATAGATCCTGCTGGTGATGTTGATAGAATAGTAGAAATGATTGACATTTTAAAAGGAAAATTGAAATATATTTATATTACACATTGTCATGGCGATCATATAGGTGGAGTAAATGAACTAAAAAATAGATGTGGTGGAAAAATTTTAATTCATAGATATGATGCAGAAGGATTAAATGATGAAAAAATTAATTTAACAACATATATAGGTATGGATAAAATAGAATTAGAAGCTGATTCTCGAGTTGATGATGGTGATTTGTTGCATTTAGGAGATTTAGAGTTTAAAATAATTCATACGCCTGGTCACACAATAGGTGGAACAAGTTTATATTGTGAAGAAGAAAAACTATTATTTTCTGGAGATACATTGTTTAGAGGGACATGGGGAAGAACAGATTTGCCAACAGGAAGTATAGAAGATATAATGAACTCAATAACAAATAAACTTTTAATATTACCAGATGATACAATTGTATATCCAGGGCATGGAAAATCTACAATGATTGGTGACGAAAAGCCTATTTATTTAGAATTAAAACCAAAATTATATTAAGTATTCTAAATATTAAGAATATTTTTAAATGTTAAAACATATATATACATATAAGGACAAGATAAGGAGTATATATATGTTTAATGTTACAATTATAAACATAAAAGATATAATAAAATATCTAGTAAGTATAACACTTGTAATAATATTGCTTTTTATACTTACTAGATATTTTTCTGGTGTAAAAGATAATAATGATTTTAAATTATTGTTAAATGATAAATTATCACTTATATTAAATAATAATTATACAATATGCTTAGATACAACAATTCCTTGCATAAAAAATGTAAATAAAGAAATAAATAAAATTGCAGAAGAAGATGATCAAGTAGAAAGTGGATATTTAAAAAAACTTCTAGGTGTGGAATTAAGTCAATTAGAACTAGAAAAGAAAACAATGAAAAATCTAGAGGAAAGTACAGAAGTTGCAAAACAGGAAAAAGAAGATGCAAAAACAGATGTTAATACTGAGGTAATAACAGAAAAGCCATTAGCTAATAAATTTACAAATCAATATAATGATGTAAAAATAAAAAATGAAACTAATTATGAATTGACAGAAGATATGTTAAAACCTGATATAGATATAGATACAAAAAATATATTAATTTTTCATACACATACTTGTGAAAGTTATACTGCAAGTGATAAATATCAATATGAGCCAACAGGAACTTATAGAACAACAGATTTGAATTATACTGTTGCTAAAGTTGGAGAAGAATTAACAGATTATTTACAAAAATATGGATATAATGTAACACATGATACTACTTACCATGATTATCCAGCCTATACAGGATCATATAATAGATCTCTTTCAACAGTAGAAAACTTATTAAAAATAAATAAATCAGATATTATAATAGATTTGCATAGGGATGCCATTGGAAGTAATAGCGATTATGCTCCGACAGTAAAAATAGGTGAAGACAAAGCAGCACAGCTAATGTTTGTTATTGGCTCAAATGGAGGAGGCTTATGGCATCCAAATTGGAATCAAAATTTAAAATTTGCAATAAAAGTACAAAATAAAGCACAAGAAATGTATCCGGATTTATTTAAGCCTATTATTTTAAGAAACTCTAGATATAATCAACATTTGGGTAAGGCTGCAAATATTATAGAAGTTGGTGCTACAGGAAATACATTAGAACAATGTTTAACTAGTATGAAATATTTATCAAAAGTGTTTAGTGAGGTATTAAAATAATTAATAAAAAAGTCTTGAATTTAACATATATCTTATATATAATTATATCAAATTGTAAAAGAGAGGTATAAAAATGGTTGATTTAAAATTAGATTTACAACATACTGGAATTGACAAGAAAAATATAATGGAATATACAGAAATTGTAGAAAATATTCATAAAGAATTACATGATAGATCAAATAACGAAAATGATTTTGTTGGATGGTTAGAATTACCTACAAATTATGATAAAGAGGAATTTGAAAGAATAAAAAAATCAGCAGAAAGAATTCAAAAAGATTCTGATATATTGGTTGTAGTTGGAATAGGTGGCTCTTATTTAGGTGCAAGAGCTGTTATAGAATCATTAACTAGTACTTTTTATAATATGTTATCAGATAAAACAAGAAAAACACCTCAAATATTATATGCAGGAAATAACTTAAGTCCTAACTATATAAATGAACTAATAGAGGCAATAGGAGATAAGGATTTTTCTGTAAATGTAATTTCTAAATCAGGAACAACAACAGAACCTGCAATTGCATTTAGAATTTTTAGAGAAATTTTAGAAAATAAATATGGAATAGAAGAAGCAAGAAGTAGAATATATGTTACTACTGATAAACAAAAAGGAGCTTTAAAAACTTTAGCAGACGGAGAAGGGTATGAAGAATTTGTTATTCCAGATAATATAGGAGGTAGATATTCAGTACTTACAGCAGTTGGATTATTACCAATTGCAGTTGCTGGAATAGATATAGACAAATTAATGGAAGGTGCAAGAATAGCACAAGAAAGATATGCTGATAGTAATTTAAAATATAATGAATGTTATCAATATGCTGTTGTTAGAAATATTTTATATAAATTGTATAAAAATACAGAAATATTAGTTAATTATGAACCTAAAATGCATTACTTTACAGAATGGTGGAAACAATTATATGGTGAGAGTGAAGGAAAAGAACAAAAAGGAATTTTTCCTGCAGGAGTAGATTTTACTACAGATTTACACTCAATGGGACAATATATACAAGAAGGAAGAAGAAATTTATTTGAAACAGTTATATCAATAAATAAATCAAATTCTGACATTACAATAAATCCAGACGATGACAATTTAGATGGTTTAAATTATTTAGCTGGCAAAAAATTAGATTTTGTAAACAAGAAAGCAATGGAAGGTACTATAGAAGCACACACATCAGGAGATGTTCCTAATATAGTAATTAATTTAGAAAGATTAGATGAAACAGTAATTGGACAATTAATATATTTCTTTGAAAAAGCATGTGCAATGTCTGGACTTATTTTAGGAGTAAATCCATTTAATCAACCAGGAGTAGAAGAATATAAGAAAAATATGTTTAAATTGTTAGAAAAACCTGGATATTAATATAAATTTATTAAACTAGTAATCTTTATATATTTTTAATATGTTGTGTAAAGATTACTAGTTTTTGTGAGACTGAAAGTAAAGGAAGTAATAAAATGATTTTTGAACATAAATATGAAGTAGTAGTTAAAGATTTAGAAAAAAATAATAAATTATCAAATAAAGCAATATTAGGGTATATGGAAGAAATAGCTAGTTTACATTCTAGTACAGTTGGACAAGGTGTAGATGACTTGGAAAAAAATGGAACTGCTTGGGTTATATTAGATTGGAAAGTTCAAGTTTATGATAGATGTGGATATGGTGAGATTGTTACACTAAAAACATGGGTGAGTGCAAATGATAAATTCTGTTCGTATAGGGATTATGAAGTATATGATTCAAAGAATAATTTAATTGCAATAGGAACATCAAAGTGGGTTTTGATAGATATGAAAACGAAGCATATTACAAAAATTGATGATGAATTAGGCAAAAAATATAAACCAGAATATAATAAAAATGTATTTAATGAAGAAAAATTGGAAAAAATAAAAGAACCAACTGAATATATTTCAAATATAATATATAATGTACAAAGGTCAGATATAGATGTAAATAAACATGTTCATAATTTAAATTATTTAGATTTTGCATATGAAGCATTACCCCAAGATATATATGAGCAAAATCAAAATATTAAAAGTGTCAGAATAACTTATAAACATGAACTAAAGTATGGTGATATAATAAAGTGTTTATATAGTAACGAAGATGGAAAATATATAGTTGCTATAAAAAGCCAAGATGAAACAAAATTACATGCAATTGTAGAATTAAAGTAAATTATAAATATAATGGAATAAATTTACAAAATTGTCAAAAAAAACTGAAAAATGTCTTGAATACATAAATACATATGTGATATAATAACTTTTGTTATTGTAAAGGGAGGAATTAAAATGAAAAAAGATTTAAGAAAAACTAAAATTGTAGGTACAATAGGGCCAGCTAGTGAAAATAGATTAGAAGAATTATTTGAAGCTGGATTAAATGTAACAAGAATCAATTATTCTCATGGTAGCTGGGATGAACAATCAGAAAAAACTGAAAATATTATAAGATTAAGAAAAGAATTAGATATACCAGTAGCTTTACTTTTAGACATGAAAGGTCCTGAAATAAGAACAGGAATGCTATATACAGGAAAAAATACAAAAATACAATTAAAAGATGGTCAAAAATTTACATTAGTAAATGAAGATATTACAGGAGACGAAGAAAAAGTTTCTGTAACATATAAAGGATTATATAACGATGTTAAACCAGGAACAAAAATATTAATAGATGATGGTGCAATTGAATTAAAAGTTGATGAAGTTGTAGGAAAAGATATAGTTTGTACAGTTGTTCATGGAAATGGATTAGGAAGTAGAAAAACTATGAATTTACCTGGAACAGTAATTAGATTACCAGGTTTAGCAGAAAAAGATATAGCTGATTTAAAAACTGCTTGTGAACATGAATATGATTTTGTTGCAATTTCATTTGCAAGAAATTTAGATGATATAAAACAAGTAAGAAAAGTATTAGATGAAAATGGTGGAAAAGATATTCAAATAATAACAAAAATAGAAAATGTTGAAGGATTATCAAATCTAGAAGATATATTAAATGCAGCTGATGGTCAAATGATAGCTAGAGGTGATATGGCTACAGAAACAGACTTTACAGAACCACCTGTAGTTCAAAAGAAAATAATAAAAATTTCTAATAGAATACACAAACCAGCTATAACAGCTACACAAATGCTAGAATCAATGACACATCAACCATTACCAACAAGAGCAGAAGCTAGTGATGTTGCAAATGCTATTTATGATAGAACAAGTGCAATAATGTTATCAGGAGAATGTGCTCAAGGTGACTATCCAGTAGAATGTGTTAAAACAATGGATAAAATAGCTAAAAGAGTAGAACCAGAAATTAATTACTGGAAGAGATTTGATCAAAATGATAATATAGATTTAGCAACAGAAGAAGATAAAATAGCTTATACAGCATGTATTACAGCTAAAAACTTAGAAGCTGATGCAATAGTTGCATATACACATTCTGGAGATTCTGCAAGAAGATTAGCAGGATTAGGAGCTGGATGCCCAATTTTAGCAGTTACAGACAATAGAAGAACATTTAACCAATTAGCTTTAGCTTGGAATGTTACACCAGTATATATTGATGCAAAAGAGACAGTAGAAGAAACATTAAAAGCTGGTATTAAAAAATTAGAAGATAAAGGAATATTAGAATCAGGAGATACAGTTGTTTTATCAGGAGGAAAAAACAATCAAGTTTACGGACATGATAATAAAATAATTGGTGGAATCTTAAAAATCTAATTATAATTATTAAAAAAGACGTATTTTATACGTCTTTTTTTGAGCTTATAAAATATTAATTTACATGTATAAAAATAATCACAATTGTCAAATAAAGTCATATAATAAATTATAAAGGAGGAAGAAAAATGTATAATTTTAGATACAGAAGATGTTTTTGTATGAATAATAATTATTCAACTAATTCTAATGAAGAAGTATTAGAAGATAGATGTCAAAATAATTGTTGTTCATGTAATGAGTCTTATAATGATAATTGTGGTTGTGGATTTGATGATGAATATAATGATGTATTTCCTACAAATCCAATGTTAGCCCAAAGTTATGTTCCAGTTCAATATATGGATAAAACATTTAAACCATGTGTTGGATTAAAAATGGGAACAATATTTCCAGAACTTGTGAGTCCTTATGCCCCAGGTCAATCAATGGAAGAAATTGCTTATATTGAAGCTACAAATAATATAGGGGAGGGATGTAACAAATGTCAGTAGAAGAAAACAGAAACTGTCCTTGTGAAAATAATAACGTAGATAATAATGTAAATGAAAATAATAATTGTAATGATAATACAAGAAGTGAAATGATGCAGAAAATTAAAAGTTATAATTTTGCAATAATAGAATTAGCACTTTACTTAGATACACATCCTGATGATGAAAAAGCATTATGTTTGCATAATAAATATTGCAAAGAATGTAAAGAATTAAAAGATAAATATCAAAAAGTTTATGGACCTCTAACGATAAATTATCCATGTAATAAATGGAGATGGTTAGAAGAACCATGGCCATGGGAAAGGGGGAATTTTTAAATGTGGACTTATAATAAAATGTTAGAATATCCTATTAATATAAAATGTACTGACCCCAGACTTGCAAAAGTAATCATATCTCAATATGGTGGACCTGATGGAGAGTTAGCTGCTTCTTTAAGATATTTATCTCAAAGATTTGGTATGCCGGACCAAAAAGCAAAAGCTATACTAAATGATATAGGTACAGAAGAATTGGCACAATGATGATGTCAATAGTTAAAGACATAGATTACAATCTTAACTATTGGCTGTAATTTTATATTCTAATTTCAAATTCAGTATCATTTCTTTTTGTTTCTATTTGTTTTGATAATTTATTAATCATTATTTCAAAACAATCTAATAATCTTAATAAATTAGTAGAATCTTTGCGTAATGAAGTAGCTAACTCGATTTGAAAACATGAGATATCGGCTTTTGAACTAATATAATTGCAAATAGTTGTATCTTGAGATGCTGTAAATGTATGATCTATTGTAGTATGTCCAATTGAAGCAAGTTTTTCATAAATAGTGTTTAAATAACTATTTATGTGGTGTGTATTGATTCCATTATTGGTTTCAATATCAATGTCAAAAGATTGATTATTAGAGCAGCCATGAATATCAAGCATACATACTATATTTTTTTCTTTAGCAAGTTTTAATATTGCGTTTTTATATTCTAAACCATATCCAACATTTTCAAAATTAGGATCATCTTGTAAGTTAGATGTTCTAATTATTCCATTAGCTCCTGTTCTTTTACATAAAAATTCAACAATTGGCCCAGTTAAAGTATCAGCTCCTTTTATCTGGCTATTTCTATTTTGTCTGACAGCATGTGGTGCTGATAATAGAATTGGCAAATTTCCATCTATAATTTTAAAATTAATACCAGTACTTGATATTCCATTACAATTGTTTGCTCTATATTTTTCGTTTAATTTTATTATATACTTTATTTTTTCATTGTTATCCATTTTTAAAACCTCTTTGTTTGGGTATTATAACATGGTTTTATTGAAATATCAAATATTGAAAGTTGTTAAATTTAATTTATTTTACTAATTTTAGGATATATGTGTAATTCAAAATTTGTAGGATTTGAATCTTTTTTTATAGCTTTTTCTGTTTTTAAATATGTAACTTTTTGAATAATACTTTTAAGTAAGATATTTTTATCTTCAGCAGTTTCTAACTTATAATATAAATCTAGAATATTCTCTAATTTAGGCATCAGTGATTTTTTTTTATTTTTTATTTTGCCATTTTTATTTGAAAGCTCAATATATTCATTTAATCTGCTTTCTAAATTTTGAATATTATTTTTTATAGATTTAGAACGATTTATAAATTCATCTTTACTATATATACCGTTTTCTAAAAAGTTATAAATTTTATTAAGTTTAGTATTTTCTTTTTCTAATTCTTTTTGTGTAACAGAAATGGATTGTTCTATTATTTTGCTATTTTCTATATTTAAATTATTTTTTATCTCATAATTTACTTTATAGTTTTTAATCCAGATTTTTAAAGATTCAATTATTTTATTTTCTACAATATAAAGTTTAGAACTTACGTTATCACATTTTGAATTAGAACATATAATGGTGGCAGCTTTGTTAGGTTTATTATAAGACCTTCTTTGCATAGGTTTGCCACATTTTTCACAAAAAACTAAACCAGCTAATGGATTTTGAATTTGATAGTTATGTTTTATTTTTGGAGTATTTTGTTTCCTTTTTTCTTGTACTAAATTCCAAGTTTTATTATCAATAATAGATTCATGTAATCCGTCATAAAGTAAATAATTCTGATTACGAGGTCTAGTAATTATAATATGTCCATTTTTGGTTTTCTTTTTCTGTTTTCTTCTATTCCAAACAATTTTACCAATATATGTAGGATTAGAAAGAATATCTTTAACAGAGGAAATAGTCCATTCATCCGAAATTCTAGGCTTTAAGTTCATATCATTTAATTGCTTAACAACTGAATTTATTGTATTACTTTCAAAAGTATATAATCTAAAAATTTCTTTTACGATAGGTGCTTCATCTTGATTTACAGATAGAGTATAACCTTTAGAATCCTTTAGTTTAACTCTATAGTATCCAAAAGGAGCAATATTGCCAACAAATTTACCTTCAGAAACAGAAAGTTCACGACCTCTTTGCAGACGCCTATTTATTGTTTTATATTCTCTTCTAGACATAAATAAGCCAAACTCAAAATATTCTTCATCAAATTCATTATCTGGATCATATGTTTTAACAGGTGTAATGATTTTGGTATGAGAATATTTAAATGCTTTCAAAACAATACCTTGGTCACTGGTATCACCACGAGCAAGTCTTTCTACTTCAACAACCAAAACACCAGTCCATTTTTCATTTTCAACATCTTTTAGAAGTTTTTGCATTTCTTTTCTTTCGCTAATGGTTTCACCACTTACAACTTCTCTATAAATTTTGCCAATGGTTAAGTTTCGCTTTTGAGCTAGAGTAGTTAAGATTTTCTCATGTCTTGCTAATGTTTCACCTTCACCATATTTTTCGGATTCTATATCTTCTCTTGATTTCCTTAAATATATTGCATATGTGTCATTTTGCACATTTTTCTCCTTTCCTTGTAATTGGTACAAATTACAATGATAAGGTTTTTGTTATTAAATTAATTATTATATTGTCTATATATTCTTTTTGAGTGCTAATATTTTTAACTATGTAATCATCATAGAATTTTATTTTACTATTTTCTAATGTATATTCTTCTAATATCATATAATCGCCTCATTTAAGTTTATGAGAAAAATATAAAAAAATACCCAAGATGATTTGTTTTGAACAAATTTAGTTTTTTATTTAAAATATATAAAACATTCATTTGCATGTTCTATGTAAATATGCTATAATAAATTTTAAGAAGGATAGTTAAGATAAGCCTTTCAAAATTTTGGAAGACTTAAATTCTTCCATATTTAAACTATATTAATTATACAAGGAGGAATAACTATGAGAAGACGGATTATTGCTATGTTTGTAGTGTGTATTTTTATATGCACATTAACTGGTTGTGAAGAAGGAGGCAAAAGCGAAATTGTAACATTACCTAACCATCAACAGAGCGATGGACAGGTGACAACAGATGGAGCTTTCGAAATGCAACTACTAGAAACTATAAAAGTTGAAGAATATTTGACTTTTTTGGAAAGTTTTGATTATACTAATTATCAAATACTTGGGATTTCTACTAGCATGTATACGGGTCCGTACACTGATGGAAATTATTATATGGTAACATATAGTAAGTTGGAAGAACCTCGTGAAGCTAGAGAAACAGGGAAAGTATCACTATTTAAAACAACAGATTATGATGAATATAATAGTTTTTTAAATAGTTTTGATACTTTTAAGTATGAGATATTAGATATTTCTACATCTATGAGTACAGGCCCATATACAAGTGGTAACTATTATATGGTAACCTATATAGAAATAAAGTAATAATCTAACTATCGCGATAACTGGATAATGGGAAATTTTCATTATTCAGTTATTACTTTTTAATTTTTATCATCAGTGGAACCAAGAATTAGCACATTTAGAAATGGTTGGAACAATTGTACACCAATTAACAAAAAATGCGTCAATAGAAGAAATTGAAAAAGCAGGATTAAGTGCATATTATACAGATCATGGTGTAGATGTGTATCCACAATCTGCAGCAGGTGTGCCATTTAATGCAAATTGTTTAGCATGTAAAGGAGATCCAATAGCAAATTTACAAGAAAATTTAGCTGCAGAACAAAAAGCTAGAGCAACATATGAAAAATTAATAGATTTATGTAGAGATAATCCAGATGTATTAGATCCTTTAAAATTCTTAAGAGAAAGAGAAGTAGTTCATTTCCAAAGATTTGGAGAAGCACTTCGTGGAGTTCAAGATAAGTTAGCAGAAAAGAAATTTTATATGAATAATTGTAAATAGAATTAAAGCAAGAGGAAAGTTGATATTCCTCTTGTTTTTTTATTATATTAATATTAAAATAATGGTGATAAAATTTGGTTATTAGGATAATATAGTAATATAAAGATTAAGAAAGGAAAATATGAATACAAAAAAATTAATTGAAAAGTATAAAATAATAGAAAAATTATTTATTAATATGGAAAAAGATCATATAGGCGAATCATCTGCTCAATGTGCATATTATACAATATTATCTTTTATACCATTTATAATTTTGGTAATAACATTAATTCAATATACAGGATTAGAACCACAAACTTTATTTGATGTTATATCGAAAATAATTCCATCAAGTATGAGTGAAATGGTTTTAAATATAGTACAAGAAATATACTCGAAATCAATAGGAACAATTTCAATTTCTATTGTAGTTACAATATGGTCAGCAGGAAAAGGCTTGTTTGCTTTAACAAAAGGTTTACAAACAGTGTATCATACTAGTGAAGAAAAAACAGCATCTTATATTTATTTAAGATTAAAAGCTTTATTAGAAACAATAATATTTATTTTCTTAATAGTATTTGGATTAACAATTTTGGTATTTGGAGATAGCTTAAGAAATATTATACATGAAAAATTTGGAGGTTTTGAAAATTATAATACATTATCAATTATAATAACAAATTGCGGTGTTATTTTTGCAACATTTATAGTTTTCTTACTATTATATAAATTTATGCCAAAACATAAAGTTACATTTAAAAGTCAAGTTTTAGGAGCAATATTTGGTGCAATAGCTCTTAATGTTGTTTCATTTGTATTTTCTAAATATTTATATATATTTAAAGGATTTTCTTTAACATATGGAAGTTTAACAACATTAATGCTTATTATGATGTGGACATATTCTTGTTTTTATACTGTATTTTTAGGTGCAGAATTTAATAAAATGATAAACAATAAAAGAAACATTTAAAAGTTGTCAATGGGGACGTAGTTTTTTGACAACTTTAAATTTTAAAGATGTAAGACACAAAATTGAATATTGTTGACAATGCAACTATTGCAGGTGTAAAATTTATAAGCAAAATTATAAGAAATATATGAAAGAGGAATAAAATGTTAAATCAATTTTCAAGAACAGAATTATTAATAGGAAAAGAAGGAATAGATAAATTAAAAAATTCAAAAGTTGCAGTATTTGGAATAGGTGGAGTAGGCTCATTTGTTGTAGAAGGATTAGTTAGAGCTGGAGTAGAAAACTTTGTGCTAATTGATGATGATAAAGTTTGCTTGACAAATTTAAATAGACAAATAATTGCAACAAGGAAAACAATAGGAAAGTACAAGGTTGATGTAATGAAAGAAAGAATATTAGAAATAAATCCAAATGCTAATGTTGAAACACATCAAGAATTTTATATGCCAAATTCAGAAAGTAATATAATAAATAATGAATTATCTTATGTTGTTGATTGCGTAGATACAGTTACTGCTAAGATTGAAATAATAACACAATGTAAAAAATTAAATATTCCTGTAATATCAGCAATGGGAACAGGAAATAAATTAGATCCATCAAGATTTGAAATTACAGATATTTATAAAACAAATATCTGCCCATTAGCTAAAGTGATGAGAAAAGAATTAAGAAAAAGAAATATAGATAGTTTAAAGGTTATTTATTCAGAAGAAGAGCCAATAAAACCAGATGAAACATTAGAATGTAGTTGTAAAACAAATTGCATTTGTCCTCCTGGAACAAAAAGAAAATGTGCAGAAAGAAATCAAGTGCCAGGAAGTATATCATTTGTTCCTTCTGTTGCTGGATTAATGATTGCCGGAGAAGTTGTAAAAGATATAATAAACAAGGAGGAAAAATGTTAGAATTAAAAAACATTAAAAAAAGTTATAAAATTGGTGATATAGAAACAAAAGCTTTAGACGATGTAAGTGTATCTTTTAGAGAAAAAGAATTTGTATCTATTTTAGGACCAAGTGGATCAGGAAAAAGTACTTGCCTTAACATAATTGGAGGACTAGATAGATATGATTCAGGTGATTTAATTATAAAAGGAAAGAAAACGAAAGACTTTAAAGATAAAGATTGGGATGCATATAGAAATAATTCAATAGGTTTTATATTTCAAAATTATAATTTAATATCACATATTAGTATTGTAGCAAATGTTGAATTGGGTATGACTTTAAGTGGAGTTAAATCAAAAGAAAAAAAGAAAAGAGCGATAGAAGTTCTAGAAAAAGTTGGATTAAAAGAACATATACATAAAAAGCCAAATCAATTATCTGGTGGGCAAATGCAAAGAGTTGCAATAGCAAGAGCTTTAGTAAATGACCCTGAAATTCTTTTGTGTGATGAACCAACAGGTGCATTAGATACGGTTACAAGTATACAAATAATGGACTTAATAAAAGAAATATCTAAAGATAAACTAGTTATTATGGTTACACACAATCCAGAATTGGCACAAAAATATTCAGATAGAATTATAGAATTTAAAGATGGAAAAATTTTATCAGATTCAAATCCAAATAATGAAGAGGATAAAAAACAAGAGTTTAAGTTAAAGAAAACAAGTATGAATTTTTTTACTGCACTTAATTTATCTTTTAATAATATAAGAACTAAAAAGGGTAGAACATTTTTAACTGCATTTGCATCAAGTATAGGAATTATTGGGATAGCGGTAATATTAAGTTTGTCAACTGGCTTTCAAACAAAAATAGATGGATATATAAAAGATACAATGGATCAATTTCCTATAATTATAAATCAATCATCAATGGAAATGGATGAAGAGCAAATGACTGATACTCAAAATGAGATGTCAGAATTAGTTAAAGGAACTAGAGAATATGCAGATACTGATGAAATGTATTTATATGATACTAGTTTAACAAGTAAAATGCATGTTAATAAATTGACTGATGAATATATGGAATATTTAGCAAAAACAGATAAAGAAATATGTAATACAATTGGATATATTGGATTAGCTTCTCCCAATTTGGTAAGAAAAGATGGAGATAAAATAATACCTGTAAAAGTAGAAGGTGGAGTAAATCAATCAGCAAGTACAGACAGTAGAGGGATGACTTCTATAAATGCAACAACATATCCAAAAATGTTAGATGAGAATAGAAATTACCTAAAAGAATATTATGATGTTTTAGAAGGAGAGTATCCAACTGAACCTACAGATGTAGTTTTAGTGGTTGACTATAAAAATAGAATATCAATAGATACAATGAAAAATTTAGGATATGATACTGAAAATATGAAAACCATGAAATTTAAGGATATTGTTGGAACAGAACTTAAATTAGTTGATAATAATGACTATTATGCTAAAACTAAATATGGTACTTATACTTTTAATACTGATTATGAAAAAATGTATAATTCAAAAAATTCAATTACATTAAAAATTTCTGCAGTTATTAGAGCTAAAGAAAGTGTAAAAATATCATTATTAGCAGATGGAATTGCATATAGTAGTAAATTAAATGATATAATAGAGGAACGTGCTAGAAATTCAGATATAGTTAAGGATCAAAAAGAAGTAAATTATAATATTTTAACAAAACAAGATTTTGAAAACGAAGCTTATAAAGATCAAATGGTATCATATTTGGGAGGAAGTGATATTCCATTATTTGCGATTTTATATCCGACTTCTTTTGATAATAAAAATAAATTATGTGAGTATTTGGATAAATATAATGAAGGGAAAATAGATGATGATAAAATTATTTATCAAGATTTATCTGAAACAATTACTAAAATGACATCAGGAATAATGGATGGTATAACTGTTGTATTAATAGCATTTGCTGCAATATCATTAATTGTAAGCTTAATAATGATTTGTATAATAACGTATACATCAGTTTTAGAAAGAACCAAAGAAATTGGAATATTAAAAGCATTAGGTGCTAGAAAGAAAGATATTACAAGAGTATTTAATGCAGAAACATTTATACTTGGAATTTTTTCGGGCGCATTAGGAATAGGAATAGCATATTTACTTACAATTCCTATTAATAAAGTTATTTTTAAGATGACAGAATTAGAAAATGTTGCAAATTTACAAATAAATCACGCTGTAATTTTAGTTTTGATAAGTACTATAATTACAATGATTGGTGGATGGATTCCAGCAAAAATTGCTGCTAAAAAAGACGCAGTTGATGCTTTAAGGACAGAGTAAATTGTGAAGAATTAATAAAATTCTGAAAAGAGTTAACTAAAACTTGTTAACTCTTTTATCTTGTATAGAAAAGTTTTAGTAAATATTTTGCAAAAATACTAAAAAGTGGTTGACATTCATTGTTGCAATGTGTTAAAATAAATAACTGTAATCCGCTTAGTCAAGGTACATAAAAGTCAATTAAGTTTGTCTACCTTTTTTAAGGATTAGCGAGTATACGAATAAGGAGGTGCATTTTAAATGTACGCAATAATCGAAAGTTGTGGAAAACAATACAAAGTAGCAGAAGGTGATGTTGTATTTTTCGAAAAATTAGATACAGAAGAAGGTAAAAAAGTAACTTTTTCAAACGTTGTTTTAGTATCTGATGGAGAAAAAGTACAAGTAGGAAGTCCTTATGTTAAAGGTGTAAAAGTTGAAGGTAAAGTAGTTTCACATGGTAAAGGTAAAAAAATCATTGTTTTCAAAATGAAAGCTAAAAAGAACTACAGAAGAAAACAAGGACATAGACAACCATACACAAAAGTTGAAATTACATCTATAAAAACAGCAGCAAAAAAAGCAACAAAGACAGAAGAAACAGCTGAAAAAGCTGAAGCTTAATTAAATTAAAATTTATTTGTAGAAGATATATATAAAAACCGAAGGGAGTGAGATTAAATGGCTCATAAAAAAGGTCAAGGTAGTAGTCATAACGGTAGAGAGAGTGAATCTAAAAGACTTGGTGTAAAAAGAGCAGATGGACAATTTGTTCTTGCTGGTAATATATTAATGAGACAAAGAGGAACAAAATTACATCCAGGAAATAATGTAGGAAAAGGTAGCGATGATACATTATATGCATTAGTAGATGGTATTGTTAAATTTGAAAGAAAAGGTAGAGATAAAAAACAAGTTAGTGTTTATCCAGTAGAAGCAGTAGAAACAGCAAAGAAAGAAGTGGCTGAAAAAGAAGTTAAAGAAAAAACTGCAACAAAAAAGACTACAAAAAAAGAAACTGTTAAAGAAGCATAATAATAAAAAAGAAGTATTTCTAAAAGAACTACTTCTTTTTTTGTTTGCAACAAATATTACAAAAGTATTACATGCATATTACAAAAATATTACTTTTTAAAAAATTAAAACTAAAATATTGTAAAAAAAATGATTTATTATATAATTTATATCGAAATATTTTTTTAAAAGGGGTAATATTATGAAAAAAACAAAAATGTTATTAGGTTTATTAATTTTTATTGCAAGTATAATTGTATCAAGTAATGTATTTGCTACAACTAAAATAACTTCAAATGATTTAACAGATAGTTTTACACTAGGTGATTCAAAACTTAATTATTTATGTATAGAAAAAACAAAAACTGCAAAAGTTACATCTGGAAAAATAAAAGTAGGTGATGATATAAAGAATGCTTATTATCAAATCGTAAATCTTTCAAAGGCAGATTTTGAAACTGCAGACAAAAATTTAAGTACGCTGAATAAATGTTATAATAATTATAGTTCAAGTGATACTGAAGAAAATAGAAATGCGTATTTGAAAGCAAGCGAAAATTATATAAAAAGCTTACCAGACTTTGAAGATAATAAATGGACTGAGACGGATGGAAATCTTAACGGTGCAATAGTTAATCTTGCTTCAGATAACAATGTTTATTTTGTTCTTTGGTTAAAAGGTTTAACTAATGATAATAAAACTGTATATTCGGCAATTTTATATAAAACAATAAATGCAATAACTTCTACAACAGATAACAGCTCTTCTAATACAACAAATAATACAGAGAGTACTGATTTTTCAAATGTGAAAATTAGCTTTAAAAATACAGGGGCTAAATCATTTGTTAATTATTCGTTAAAATTTGAAAATGTAACATTTAAAGATAAAGAATATTTTGTATATCTATCACATAATAAAACAAAACCAGAAATAAAAAATGATGCAACAGGAAAACCTAGCAATGCAGATGGAACAATAATTTCTGCAACAGGAAAAAATAATGCAATATATTCTGATGAAAAACTACATAAAGTGTTAGAAGAATATGGAGATATTTATGTTTCTGTTGTTGAATATGATGCAAAAACTAAAAAAGAAGAAATGGTTTTAACTTCTAAAAAAGTTACAAGACCAAGTTTAAATTCATTAGGACAAAGACTAAAAATATATATGTTTGCTGATGAAACATCATTTTTTGTATATGATAACAAGTATGATGGTATAGAAAGAAATGTAAAATTAAAAGTTGGAAAGGTTACTGATAATTCAATATTAAAATCTATAAAAAATGGCGATGCTGACTGTTTGAACAAATTAAATGAATATGCAAAAAAAGATAATGGAATATATAGTAAAACATTTAAAATTTCAAAAAATACAAATAATTTAGGTGCATTTACACAAGATATGAAATTAAAAAATAAAGAATATTATTATGTGTATACATATTTAGAAGATGAAAATAATAAATATGTTGGAATAGAAGATATTTCACTATGTCAGGCTTTATCTACATCAAAAGGTTATACATTAATAGATTATCTATCAGATCAATTTAAATGGAATATTTCAGATAATAAAAGTAATAATGCAAAAGATAATACAACAGCTAATAAAATAATACCTTTTACAGGAACTAGTATTACATTAATAATGTCTGTAATATTTCTATTAGCTGTAACTATAACTTGTTATATCAAAAACAAAAAATATAAAGACATAAAATAATATATAAAACAACTCTATAAATGGAGTTGTTTTTATTTTTTAAATATAGTATAATAGTATAGAATTTTAAGAGGTGAAAATTATGAATAAAAAAAGAATTTTAACTGGAGATAGACCAACAGGAAGATTACATATTGGACATTATTTTGGATCACTTCAAAATAGAGTAAAATTACAAGATGATGAAAATTATGATCAATTTATATTAATAGCAGATGTTCAGGCATTAACAGATAATTTTAATAATCCAGAAAAGGTAAGAAAAAATGTAAGAGAAGTTGCAATGGATTATTTATCAGTAGGGATAGATCCAGAGAAAACAACTATATATATACAATCAATGATACCAGAAGTTGCAGAACTTACTGTGTTTTATTCTAACTTAGTAACAATTGCAAGACTTCAAAGAAACCCAACTGTAAAAACAGAAATTGCTCAAAAGAAGGATTTATTTGGAGAAAGTGTTACATATGGATTTTTAGGTTATCCAGTAAGTCAAGCGGCAGATATTACATGTTTTAATGGAGAATTAGTTCCAGTAGGAGAAGATCAATTACCTCTTATTGAACAATGTAGAGAAATAGTTAGAAAGTTTAATAGCATTTATGGAGATGTATTAAAAGAGCCACAAGCATTATTATCATCTGCAAAAAGAATAAAAGGTTTAGACGGAAATGAAAAAATGGGAAAATCATTAGGAAATGCAATATATTTATCAGATTCTGATGAAAAAATAACAAAAAAAGTAATGAGTGCAGTTACAGATCCAAATAGAATAAAAAAAGATGATTTAGGAAATCCGGATGTATGTATGGTTGCGTATTATCATAAATTATTTACAAATCCAGAAGATGTAAAAACAATATGTGAAGAATGTAAAGCGGGTAAAAGAGGGTGTGTTGCTTGTAAAAGACAATTAGCACAAAATATAATAGATTTCTTAAAGCCTATAAAAGAAAAAAGAAAATATTATGAAGAAAGACCAGAATTAGTAGATGAAATACTATTGAAAGGAACAAAAAAAGCACAAGAAGAGGCTAAAAAAACAATGAAAAAAGTAAAAGAAGCAATGATGCTTAATTATTTTAAAGGAGAATAAAATGTTTACTGATTATACAAAAATATTTATAAAAGCTGGAGATGGTGGGAATGGTGCAACATCTTTTAGAAGAGAAAAATATGTTGCAGCAGGAGGACCAGATGGCGGAGATGGTGGAAGAGGTGGAAATATTTATTTTAAAGTAGATCCAGATTCTAACACACTAATAGATTTTAGATATAATAAAAAATTTAAAGCGGGAAATGGCGAAAATGGTAGTGGAAGTCATTGTAATGGAAAATATGGAGAAGATTTATATATAAAAGTGCCAATAGGTACTGTTGTTAAAGATGCAGAAACAGGAAAAGTTGTAGCAGATTTATCAAAAGAAGGACAAGTGGAATTAATATTAAATGGTGGAAGAGGCGGAAAAGGAAATTCTCATTTTGCTACTGCAACAAGACAAGCTCCTAGGTTTTCTCAAGATGGTGAAATTGGCGAAGAAAAAGAACTTATATTAGAACTTAAACTTTTAGCTGATGTAGGTTTATTAGGATTTCCAAATGTAGGAAAATCAACGTTTTTATCAATGACAACAGAAGCTAGACCTAAAATTGCAAATTATCATTTTACGACATTAGAGCCTAATTTAGGAGTTGTAAAAACAGATTTTGGTGATAGCTTCGTAATTGCTGATATTCCAGGAATTATCCAAGGAGCAAGTGAAGGTGTGGGACTTGGTATACAATTTTTAAGACATGTTGAAAGAACAAGACTTTTATTACATGTTATTGATGTATCTGGAATAGAAGGAAGAAATCCGGTTCAAGATTTTTACGAAATAAATGAAGAATTGAAAAAGTATAGTGAAAAATTGAGCAAAAGGAAACAAATAATTGTTGCTAATAAAATAGATGTAATGCAAGATGATGCTGGATTAAAAGAACTAGAAAAATTGGCAAAAGAAAAAGATTTAGAGTTATTTAAAATTTCTGCTGCAACAGGAGAAGGAATAAAAGAATTAATAACTAGAGTTTGTGAAGTATTAAAAACACTTCCAAAAGAAGAGTTAATAGATATAGAAGATAAAGTTGTATATACATTAGAAGATAAGGATCAAGAATGGAATATAAGAAAAGAAAAAGACGATTATATAGTAGAAGGGAAAGCTATTGAAAGATTAATGGGAAGAGTTAATATTCAAGATAATGAATCTATGTATTATTTCCAAAAATGTATTAGAAATATGGGAATAGAACAAAGACTTAAAGAAATTGGAGTTAAAGAAGGAGATACAGTAAGATTTTTAGATTTCTATTTTGAATGGTATAACTAAATTAAAAAATAAATAAAAATGTTAGACAAAATCAAATTTTTGTTTGACATTTTTTTGTTTGTGTGATATTATTTAAAAAAATAATAAATGGGAGTGATTTGTAATGCCAAGAAGTAAAGCAGAAATAAATAAAAGAGAAAAAGCTATATTAAAATTTATAGAAAAACAAATAATGACAGATGGATATCCACCATCAGTTAGAGAAATTGGTAAAGCAGTAGGATTAAGTTCAACAGCAACAGTACATGGATATTTAGCAAAACTAGAAGAAAAAGGATATATTAAAAAAGAAGATAAAAAAGGAAGAACATTAAAACTACTAAAAGGTGGTTCAGGAGAACCATTAATTAAATCAAGTAAAGATTTTTATACACAAAAAGAATTAGTTGATGTTCCAATCATAGGAAAAATAACGGCTGGTGAACCTATATTGGCTGTTGAAAATGTTACAGACACATTCCCAATTCCAATAGATTTTGTAGGAAATTCAGAAAGTTTTATGCTTACAGTTAGAGGAGAAAGTATGATTGAAGCTGGAATATTAGATGGAGATTATATTTTAGTAAAAAAACAAAATACAGCAAGAAATGGTGAGATTGTTGTTGCATTAATAGGAGAAGAAGCAACAGTAAAAACATTTTATAAAGAAACAGATCATATTCGTTTACAACCAGAAAATTCTACAATGGATCCAATAATAGTTCCAACATGTGAAATACTTGGAAAAGTTGCTGGTGTATTTAGAAAAATGTAAAATAATTAAAAATTTAATTTATATAAAAACAGATAATTAGTTGATAATTATCTGTTTTTATGATAGTATACTTTTGAGAAAATATGATTGGAGAAAACGTATGAAAAAGAGTAATAAAATATTAAAAAAAGTATTAATAACAGTAGCTATACTAGTAATTATAGCAGGTATAGTTTTTGTTATAAGTAATTATATAAAAAATAAAGAAAAAAACATAACTAATTTAGTTATAAATAACAACAATATTACTTCAAAATTAAAAAAGAGTATAATAATAGAGGATGATGTTATATACTTATCAAAACAAGATATTCAAAACTTTTTTGATAAATACATATATGAAGATAAAGAAAACAATCAAATAATTACAACATCTGATAAAAAAACAGCTACAATTCAATATGATCAAAAAACAATAGAAATAAATGGCTCAAAAAAACAAATTACTGCAACAATAAAAAAAGTTGATGATACAATTTATTTGCCTATTTCCGAAATGCATGACGTATATGACATAGAAATAAATTATATAAAAGATTCTAATGTTATAACAATGGATTCATTAGATAGAGAACAAAAAAAAGCATATACATCAAAAAATGTTTCTATAAAGGCTAAGTCATCAAATTTTTCTAAAACAGTTGATAAAGTAAAAAAAGGGAATTGGCTTTTTTACATATCAACAGATGAAAAAGGATGGGCTAAAGTAAGAACAACAAAAGGAAAAGTTGGTTATGTAAAAGAAAATAAGCTTACAAATTTTGTTACAGTTAGAGATTCTATGGAAGAAGAAAAACAGATTTCTGGAAAAGTTAATTTGGTATGGGATTATTTTTCAGAATATGCAAAGGCTCCTGATAGAACAGGAACAAAAATTGATGGAATAAATGTTGTTTCACCTTCGTTTTTTTACATAGATAAAAATGGTAATTTTAAAGAAAATGTATCACAAAATGGCCAAGAGTATATAAAATGGGCAAAATCAAATGGATATAAAGTTTGGCCTATGGTTTCAAATTCTAATGCAGGACTTGAGATGACGTCTAAAATAATGAATAGCTATGAATCAAGAAAAAAATTAATAGAAGCAATTGTAAATGTTTGTGTTAAATATGACTTAGATGGTATCAATATAGATTTTGAAAATATGAAAAAAGAAGATGTTGATTTATATTCAAGATTTATAATAGAATTGACACCTAGAATTAAAGATATTGGATTAACAGTTTCTGTTGATGTAACAGCACCGGATGGAGCTGATAATTGGTCAATGTGTTTTGATAGAAATGTTATAGGAAATGTTGCTGATTATATAATTTTTATGGCTTATGATCAATATGGAGCTGGAAGTAATAAAGCAGGAACAACCGCAGGATATAATTGGGTTGAAACAAGTCTAAAAAAATTCGTAACAACAGAAGAAATAGATTCAAATAAAGTAATATTAGCAATTCCATTATATACTCGACTTTGGTCAGAAAAAGATGGAAAAGTTTTAAGCAAAGTTATAGATATGAAAGATATTGATAGTACTATTCCTGAAAATGTAGAAAGAAAATGGAATGATACATTAAAACAATATTATGTTGAATATAATGATTCTTTGTACACAAGAAAAATGTGGATTGAAGATAGTAAGTCATTAAAAGAAAAGTTATCATTAATAAAACAGTATAATCTTGGAGGCGTTGCATCTTGGGAAAAAGATAAAGAAACAGAAGATGTATGGGAATTAATAAAAGATGCAATACAGTAATTTATGCAAAAACAAATAATAATAAGATAAAATATAGAAGAATTTATGGTTGAATTAATAACAATTATAAATTCTTTTTTTACGTTCTAAAAAAATAAAAATTTAATATAAATTAATAAAAAGGACAAGAAGGTGGTTTTTATTAATACATATTATATAATTGAAAATAACAATATTAAATTTATTGATAAGTTAAAATGTTTTACAAGAAAAGATAATAAAATTTTGGTAAACTTTGATTTAAATAGATTTAATATAAGAAAAACAAAAAAAATACTAAAAATATTAAATAAACATAGTGTGAAAAATGTAGTGTTAAGCAAAGAAACACAGAAAAATGAAATATTAATAAACTATTTAAATTCTAATAATGTTAATATTTTTAATGGTAGATGGCTTGAGAAATATTTAGCATACGAAATCATTAAATATATACTAGTTAAAAAGAACATAAAAAAAGAAGAAACTGAAATTGCAATATTGATAAATCAAATAGATGAAGTATCAACAGAAAATATTAAGTTATTTGCTAAGGAATTTAAAAGAGTAAATGTTGTAACTAATCATATAGAAAAATTAAAAAAAATAGAAGAAAATATATTTGATGAATTTGGAATTATGATAACAATTACTAATAATAAAAAAAAGAGTTTAAAAAATGCAAAAATAATTCTAAATATGGATTTTCCAGAAGAATTGATAAATAAATTTAATATTTATGATGAAGCCATTATTTTAAATTTAGACGGAAATGCAAAAATAAATAAAAAAAGATTTTCTGGATTAAATATACACAATTATGAAATTGCTTTAAATGATGATGATTATTTATCTGAAGAATTTTATATTAGAGATATATTTGAATCTCAAATATATAAAAAAACAACATTTAAAAATATAAGAAAAGAAATTAAAGAAAAAGGAGTAAATATAGAACAATTAATAGGCGTTAATGGTTTGATAAAATTAAACTAAAAAAGAACAAAAAATGCTTTCTTTTTTTTATAAAATATACTATAATATATAAAGCATAAGTACAATTTTAAGTATATTAAAATAATAATTGTATTTAAGGAAGGAAATAAATAATATGGCGGACAAAAGAAGTAATAAAAAAACAAATAAAATAAAAGATAATAAAACAAAAAATGTTAATAGCAAAAATAAAAAAATAAAATTTAAAGATAAACATCCTAAAATATTATTAGCTATAAAACTTTTAATAATAATTATATTATTGTTATGTGTTATAGGTGCAGGAGTTTTAGTAGGAATATTTTTTGGACTTTTTGGCGATGATTTCGAAATTTCTAAAGATGAATTGATAATTTCAGCTTCAAATTCTGTAGTTGTTGATCAAGATGGAAATGTAATTGCAGATTTAAGTGGAGACGAAAAAAGAAAAATAATATCAATATCAGAAATGCCGGAATATTTACCTAAGGCATATGTTGCAATAGAAGACGAAAGATTTTATAAACATAGTGGTGTTGATATAAAAAGAACAGGTGCTGCAATATTAAATTTTGTTGTAAAAAGAGATTCATCATTTGGAGGAAGTACAATTACACAACAATTAGTAAAGAATATAACTCAAGAAGATGATGATAGTGGATTGGCAGGAATTGCAAGAAAAGTAAAAGAATGGGCAAAAGCTACACAGGTAGAAAGAATGATTTCTAAAGATCAAATTTTAGAATTATATTTAAATATATTATTTGTAGGTGGTCAGAATATACATGGTGTAGAATTAGGTGCTGAATATTATTTTAATAAAAGTGCCAAAGACTTAGATTTAGCAGAATGTGCATTTTTAGCAGGAATAAATCATTCACCTAATATGTATAATCCATATAGTGAAAAAGATCACTCAGAAAAAATTAAAACTAGAACATTAACAGTTCTACAAAAAATGAAAGAATTGGGTTATATAAAAAGTGAAGAAGAATATAATACAGCAGTAGCAAAAGTTAAAGAAGGGTTGAAGTTTGAAAAATCAGCAAGTCAAGGTAATATATATTCTTATCACACAGATGCTGTAATATCTCAAGTAATTAATCAAGTTGCAGAAGAAAAAGGAATTTCTAAAGAACTTGCACAAAACTATGTATATAGTAGTGGATTAACTATTTATTCAACAGTTGATGCAAGTGTTCAAAATAGATTAGAAGAAGAGTTTGCAAAAGAAACATATGTTAGAAGTGGAAAAGTAAAAAATGCAGATGGAACACTTTTAAATGAACAAACTCAAGCAGCAATGGTTGTTATAGATAATAATACTGGATATGTTGTGGGTGTTGCAGGAGGATTAGGAGAAAAAACAGAATCAAGAGGATTTAACAGAGGAACACAAATGCTTAAACAAACTGGTTCATCAATGAAACCACTTGCAGATATTGTTCCAGGTTTACAAGAAAATATTATAACTGCAGGAACTGTGTATAATGATCAAAAAACAGAATTTAATAATGGAAAATATACACCTAAAAATTATAATCATTTCCGTGGATATATAACAGTAAGAGAATTTATAAAAACATCTCAAAATATTCCAGCAGTAAAAATAATGGCAGAACTTACACCTGCTAAATCTATAGAATATTTAAAGAAAATGGGAATATCATCATTAGATGATGAAAAAGATAATGTTTTATCATTAGCAATAGGAGGATTGACAAATGGTATAAGTCCATTAGAAATGGCTGCAGCATATGAAACTATTGCAAATGATGGAGAATATGTATCACCAACATTCTATACAAAAGTAACAGATAGCGATGGAAAAGTTGTTTTAGAAGCAGCACAAACAAAAACAAGAGTAATGTCTGAACAAAATGCATATATTGCAAAAAGTATAGTTCAAGAACCTGTAAAATCCGGAGGAACAGCAACATATTGTGCAATATCTGGTATGGATGTAGCAGCAAAAACAGGTACAACAAATGGGGATTATGATAGATGGTTATGTGGATTTACACCATATTATACAGCAGCAACTTGGTACGGTTATGATAATAATGAATCAGTAACTGGTTGGGGAACAAATCCAGCAGGAAAATTATGGGATAATGTAATGACAGATATACATCAAGGATTAGAAGGCCAAAGATTTACAAGACCAAGTGGAATTGTTGAAGCAACAATTTGTAAAGATACTGGAATGAAAGCTACAGATAAATGTAAAAATAAATATACAGAAATATTTGTAAACGGAACAGTTCCAAGTAGTTGTGATGGTCATTCAGGTTCATATGAAATTTGTAAAGAAACAGGAAAACTTGCAAATGAATATTGTCCAGAAAAAGAAACAATATATCAAAAAATTAATCCACCAAAGGAAAGATTAAGTTTATGGAAAACAGTAGGAACTAGTGATGACAGCAAACCTACAGATGTCTGTGATGTTCATAAAAAACCAGAAGAGAAAAAGCAAGAAGAAAAGGATAGAGATAAAGTCGATAAAAATAAAGATGATAAGAACAATGCAACAGATAAAAATAATACAACTAATAATACGACTACTAAGAATAACACAACTACTAACACAAATAAAAATAATACAACAAACAAAACAGACAAGAATAATACAACAGATAAAAATAATACTACAAAAAATAATACTACAAAAAATAACACAACAACAGATACAACTAACTAATTATATAAATTAATATTATACGTAAAAGTTAGAGATTAATATTAATTTCTAACTTTTATGTTCATATAACATATATACATAAAGAAAGTGAGTGATTTTATGGACATATATTTCTATAATACATTAACAAAGAAAAAAGAAGTTTTTATACCTTTAAATAAAGAAGAGGTAAGAATATATTCTTGTGGTCCAACAGTGTATAAAGATGCAACAATTGGAAATATGAGAACAAATATATTCCAAGATGTATTAAGAAGAGTGTTAAGATATAATGGATATAAAATTAAACATGCAATGAATATAACAGATGTTGGACATTTGGTATCAGATGGTGATGAAGGAGAAGACAAAATGATTAAATCTGCAAGAGAAGAGCATAAAACACCATTAGAAATTGCAGAACATTATACACAACTATTTTTTAATGATTTAAAATCATTAAATATAGAAACACCAGAAATTGTATGTAAGGCAACAGATCATATTCAAGATATGTTAGAATATGTAAAAAAATTAATAGATAATGGTTTTGCATATGAAACTTCAACTGCTATATATTTTGATGTATCTAAATTAGATAAATATCCTATTTTAACGAATGTAGATGTAGAAAATCAAAAAGCAGGAGCAAGAGTAGATGTAGATCCAGAAAAAAGAAATCCATATGATTTTGCTCTTTGGATAAAAGCTCCAGAAAATCACTTAATGAAATGGGATAGTCCATGGGGACCTAGTTATCCTGGATGGCATATAGAATGTTCTGCAATGGGACAAAAATATTTAGGAGAACAATTTGATATTCACACAGGTGGTATTGATTTAATTCCTACACATCACGAAAATGAGATTGCACAAAGTAAAGGAAAATGTGGTAAAATACCTGCAAGATATTGGATGCATGGAGAATATTTATTAATAAATGGCGGTAAAATGTCTAAAAGTTTAGGGAATGTTTATTTATTATCAGACATCATAAATAAAGGATATGATCCATTAGTTTATCGTTTATTTACTTATTCATGTACTTATAGAAATAAACTTAATTTCACTTGGGAAGGAATTGATGCAACTTCAAAAGCATTAAATAGATTAAGAGAAGGATATCAAAAACATTTAACTGGAACAGAAGATGTTTCTGATGAAATATTAAATGAATATGAAAATAAATTTCATGAGGCAATAAATGATGATTTAAATATGCCACAAGCAATTAGTGTTGTATGGGATGTTATTAAAAATAATGTGAAATCAAAAAGGTTTGCGGAATTGCTAGATAAATTTGATTCTGTTTTGGGGATAAAAATATCAGAAAAACCGGCAGAAGAAGTAGTAGAAATACCAAGTGAAATTTTACAAATTGCTGAAGAAAGAAAAGTAGCTAGAAGAGAAAAAGATTGGGCAAAATCTGATGAATTAAGAGATAAAATAGCTGAGTTAGGTTATATTATAAAAGATAATAAAGATGGATATGAAATAGTAAAAAAATAAGGAGAGATAAATATGTCTATATTAGTAACAGGTGGAGCAGGATTTATAGGAAGTCATACAGTAGTAGAATTATTGAATTCAGGTAAAGAAGTAATTATATTAGATAACTTTTCTAATAGTAAACCAGAAGTGCTTGATAATATAAGAAAAATAACAGAAAAAGACTTTAAATTTTATGAAATTGATTATTTGGAAAGAAGAAAATTAGAAAAAGTATTTGAAGAAAACAAAATTGATGCTGTAATGAATTTTGCAGGATATAAAGCTGTTGGGGAATCTGTACAAAAGCCAATAGAATATTATACAAACAATGTATCTGGGGCATTAATTTTATTAGATACAATGAGAAAATATGGATGTAAAAAATTTATATTCAGTTCATCAGCTACAGTATATGGTGAGAATGCACAAATTCCATATACCGAGGAAACTAAAACGGGAGATACAACTAATCCTTATGGAACAACAAAACTATTTATAGAACAAATATTGAAAGATATATATAAATCAGATAATTCATGGGATATATGTATATTAAGATACTTTAATCCTATAGGAGCCCATGAAAGTGGGTTAATAGGAGAAAAACCTAATGGAATTCCCAATAATCTAATGCCATATATAACAAAAGTTGCAGTAGGACAATTAAAGGAATTATCAATATTTGGAAATGATTATAATACACCAGATGGTACAGGTGTAAGAGATTATATACATGTAGTAGATTTAGCTAAAGGTCATATAAAGGCACTAGAAAAATTGGATAAAGAACAGGAAGGTATATTTATTTATAATTTAGGTACAGGCCATGGAACTAGCGTTTTGGAAATGGTTAATGCATTCGAAAAAGCAACTGGAAAAAAAGTACCATATAAAATAGCTCCAAGAAGAGCTGGGGATTTAGCAGAATATTATGCTGAAACAAAAAAAGCTGAAGAAGAGTTAGGTTGGGTAGCGACAAAAACAATAGAAGATATGTGTAGAGATTCGTGGAATTATGCAAAGAATAATATGTAGAAAAGGAGTAATTTATGATTGATTTTAAAGAACAAATATCAAAGGCAATAGAAAAAGTTATAAATGTAGATTATACAGAATTAGAAACATTTATAGAAGAACCAAAGGACCAAGAAAATGGAGACTATGCTTTTCCTTGTTTTAGATTAGCAAAAGAATTAAGGAAATCTCCACAAATGATTGCTCAAGAAATATCGCAAAATATAGAAATTGATAATAAATATGTTGAAAAAATTGAAGTAGTAGGTGGATATCTTAACTTTTATATAAATAAAGATACATTAGCAGAAGAAGTTGTAAAAGAAATAGAAGAAAAAGATGAATATGGAAGAAGTAAAATAGGAAATGGAAAAACCATATTATTAGATTATTCATCTCCAAATATTGCTAAACCATTTCATATTGGGCATTTAAGAACAACATTAATAGGAAATTCATTATATAAAATTTATAAATATTTAGGATACAATACAGTTGGAATAAATCATTTAGGTGATTACGGAACTCAATTCGGTAAAATGATAGAAGCATATAAACTATGGAAAAACGAGTATAATTTAGAAGAAGATCCAATAAATAAAATGATGGATATGTATGTAAGAATAAATGCTTTATGCAAAGAAGACGAAAAAGTACTAGAAAATTGTAGAAATAATTTTAAACTATTAGAAGAAGGAGAAGAATATTATACTAATTTATGGAAAAAATTTAAAGATTTGAGTTTAATAGAATTTGATAAAATTTATGATTTACTAAATGTAAAATTTGATTTAATAGAAGGAGAAGCTTTTTTTGCTGACAAAACAGAAAATGTTGTAAAAGAATTAGAAGAAAAGGGAAAAGTTACAGAGTCAGAAGGGGCTAAGATAGTAAATTTAGAAGATCAAGGAATAGAAACACCAGCTATAGTAAAAAAATCAGATGGGTCATCAATATACGCATCAAGAGATCTAGCAGCGATAATGTATAGAGCTAAAAAATATGATTATGATAAATGTTTATATGTTGTTGGATATGAACAAAATCTATATTTTAAGCAAGTATTTGCTGTAGCAAAATATTTAGTAGATGAAAAATATTATAGAGGATTAATACATGTATCTTATGGATTGGTACAATTACCAACAGGAAAAATGTCAACAAGATTAGGAAATGTAGTAAAAATAGAAGATTTGATTAATGAAACAATAGAAAAGGCAAAAGAAATAATCGTTTCAAAAAATCCGGAATTAAATGATAAAGATGAAGTGGCAAAAAAAGTTGGTTTAGCAGCAATAATATTTAATACATTATCAACAGTGACAAATAAAGATCAAATTTTTGATTGGAATACAGCATTAAATTTCCAAGGAGAAACAGGCCCATATATTCAATATACATATGTTAGAACACAAAGTGTATTAGAAAAAGTTGGAGATATTCCAAAATATAATGAATTTGATACAAATGCTTTAACAGATAGTTATTCACAAAATATATTAAAACTTATATATAAATTTGAAGATATTTTAAAACAAGTTGCAGATAAAAATGAACCATCAATTTTATCAAGATATTTAATAGATCTTTCAAAAGCATATAGTTCTTTTTATAATGAGAATAAAATAATTGTAGAAGATGAAAATGTAAAAAAAGCTAGAGTCTTTATAACATATGCAACTGGAAAAGTGCTAAAGTTAGGAAGCTCTTTATTAGGTATAGAAATGCCAAATAAAATGTAATTGTTGACAAAAAGAGTGTGATTGTATATATTATGAACATAGAAATAAAAGGGGGAGTTTTTTTATGAAAAATAAAAAGGTATTAATTGGGATTATAATAGCAGTTGTAATTGTTGTGATTGCATTAGTAGGAGGATTTTTTTATAATCAACAAAATAAAATAAATCAAGAGAAGATATTAAATGAAGAATCAGAAAAATTATCTAAATTAGATTTAACAAAAGATGAAATAGATATGAATATTAAAACAAAAGGTAAATATGCTATAGTAGAAAAAACAATGAAAGATTATATGAATGATACAAAAAATGTAATGACTGAATTAATTGATTTATTTAATAATAGCGAGTTAGATAAAGCTTTATCAAGTGAGAATCTTACAAGCGATGCACCAGAATTTGTTCAAACAAAAGAAAAATTAGCATCATTAAAAACCAAATTAAGTGAATATTCAGAAAAATGCGATAAATTATTAACTCCAGAAAATATAGAAAACGCTATAAACGATAAAGGAGTAGGTAAATATTATAAAGAATTATATGTTAATCTAATGATGGATGATGAAACAAAAGAAAACTTAGAAAATGAAAGAACAGAATTAAAAAAATCAATAGAAGAAGTTAATAAAGCTGTTGAAGGATTAGAAAATATAATTGATTTTTTAATTGAAAATAAAGATGAATGGACAGTCGTAGATGGAAAAATACAATTTAAAAATATTACAAAATATAAAGAATATTATCAAATTGTAAATGAGTTATAAAAAATAAAGAAGTTGTATAAGTAATATTACAACTTCTTTTATATTTTTGTGTTAAAATATTGCATAATAAAATGTATAGTGATAATATGTAAAAAATATAAAAAAGAGGTCGAAAAAATGAATATTTTAAAATTAGAGGATTTAAAAAATGATGAAATTGAAGAATTAGTAGATACTGCTATTGACTTAAAAAATGGCAAAAGAAAAATTAGTTGTAATGATAATAAGGTTATAGCTAATCTTTTTTTTGAGCCATCCACAAGAACTCATTATAGTTTTGAAATGGCTGAATATAAGCTAGGATATCATGTGATTGATTTTACACCAGAAAGTTCTAGTATGAAAAAAGGAGAAACATTGTATGATACGGTAAAAACATTTGAAAGTATTGGAGTGAGCGCTGTTGTAATAAGAAATAAAGAAGATAGATATTATAACCAATTAAAAAATATAAAGGTACCAATTTTAAATGCAGGAGATGGAACCAAAGATCACCCATCGCAATCATTACTAGATCTAATGACAATAAAAGAAGAATTTGGAACTTTTAAAGGATTGAAAGTATTGATAATAGGTGATATTAAACATTCTAGAGTAGCACATTCTGATATGAAAATAATGGAGAGATTAGGGATGGAAGTATATACTTCTGGACCAAAAGAATATAAAGATGATAATTTAAAATTTGTTGATATAGATGAAATGATTCCTAAGGTAGATGTTGTTATGTTACTTAGAATTCAGTTTGAAAGACATACTGATAAGATGAGTTTGACAAATGAACAATATAATAATTTATATGGAATAACTATGGATAGAGTAAATAAAATGAAAAGTGAGGCTATAATAATGCACCCAGCCCCTTTTAATAGAAACTTAGAAATTTCTGATGATGTTGTGGAATGTAGTAAATCAAGAATTTTTAAACAAATGGAGAATGGGGTATATGTAAGAATGGCTATGATAAATAAAGCAATAGAAAATTAATTATTGACAATTGATAAATTTAATTATAACATTATATGTATAATTACAGAGATAAATTATAAAGGAGATTGAATGTGAAAAAAATAAACCTTTTTAAAGAGATTTGTGATAAAAAAGTACAAATAATTTTAATAATTTTAATTTTTGGTATTATTGGTATGATATTTACACAAATAATAGAAAAAAATAATAGAGGCTATGTTACTGTTTTATTAACAGCCTATGATAATACCGATTCTTCAAAAAGTGAATCAATAGAAATTTCTGTAAAAAATAGTGAACAAAAAAATATAGAAAATGTTACAAACCAATTTGTAAATAAAATTTTACAAAATTACAATGTAAGAGATGTTTATAGTATAAAAAATGAAGACATAAGAAAAAATATAAATAAAACTTATATTTTATATATAATTTTATTTGCAAGTTTAGGATTTCTAATATCAATTGTAATAATATTGTTACAAAATAAACCAGTAGTAATTGAAAAAAATGATATTCAAACTAGTAATATTGAAAAAAACAATTTAAATAAACAAAAAGATAAAAAAGAGTTTAAAAAAGTTAAAAATAATGTTAAAATAGATAACATAAAAAAAGAAAATCTAAAATCAAATCTAGATACAAAATTGAATGATGTAAATAAAAATGAAAAAAATGACATGGTAAATAATAAAACTAGAAAATCAAAGGAAAAAGAAGATGCGAGAACGCAAGATATTTTAAATCAAATTAATAAATATATGGATAAAAAATAATAAAGTATGTAGCGTTACGTATTTTAATGAATATTATAAGATAGGTTATTTTGAAAGGAAGATTTAAGATGAGAAAATACTTTGGAACTGATGGAATAAGAAGAATTGCTAATACTGAACTTTCACCTGAATTAGTATATAAAGTAGCAAAAGCAGGTGCATATGTTTTATCAAAACATACAGATCATTCACCTACAATTTTAATAGGGAGAGATACAAGAATTTCTGGAACATTAATAGAAAGTGCAATGGTTGCTGGATTTTTAAGTTATGGAGCTAATGTAAAACTACTTGGAGTTATACCTACACCAGCAGTAGCATATTTAACAAGAAAATTAAATGCAGATGCAAGTGTTGTTATTTCTGCATCACATAATACATATGAATTTAATGGTATAAAATATTTTAGTAATAAAGGTATGAAGATATCAGATGAGTTAGAAGAAGAAATAGAAGAAATAATGGAATCTGGCAAATTGGATGAATTAACAGCTGTAAACGAAAAAATAGGAATATCAGAAGTTAGAACTGATTTATTAAATGAATATGTATATTTCTTTAGAAAAAACTTTGATGATGAGATAGAAAAATATAATAACAAAGATTTTGTTGTAGGTATTGATACTGCAAATGGTGCTACATATGAAGTTGCAGAAAAAGTATTTAAGTGTCTTGGAATAAAATATACAATAATAAATAATAATCCAGATGGAATAAATATTAATAAAGATTGTGGCTCAACACACTTAGAAAGTTTAAAACAATATGTTAAAGATAATAATTTAAGTTTGGGAATTGCATATGATGGCGATGGAGATAGATGTCTAGCTATTGATGAATTAGGAAATGAAATAGATGGAGATAAAATATTAGCAATTATTTCAGATACTTTAAAAAAAGAAGGAAAATTAAATAAGGATACAATAGTTGCTACAGTTATGAGCAATCTTGGATTAAATAAATATTGTAATGAAAATAATATGAATTTAATTCAAACAAAAGTTGGAGATAGATATGTTTTAGAAGAAATGCTAAAACATGGATACAACTTAGGAGGAGAACAATCTGGGCATGTAATACTATTAGACTATAATCCAACAGGTGATGGTATATTAACATCTTTAATGATAATAAGTGCTATATTAAAAACAGGTAAAAAAGCATCTGAATTAGGTGACTTAGTTAAACAATATCCACAAGTTTTGGTAAATGCAAAAGTAGATTCAAGTAAAAAATATGATTATAATAAAGATATAGAAATAAAAAGTGCAATTGAAGAATTAGAAAAAGAATTTGCAGGCAATGGAAGAGTGTTAATAAGACCTTCAGGTACTGAACCGCTAGTAAGAGTTATGATTGAAGGGGAAGATCAAAAATATTTAGAGAAAAAAGCAAACGAAATTGCAAAATTAATTGAAGAAAAATTAAAATAAATATTGATTATTTTAAAAAGAAGTGTAATAATATAAATATATAAAAAATAAAACAAAAGAAAAGGAGATATTAAAATGGTTTTTTTAGATTTAACAAACCCAATAACATTGGTATTAATGCTATTAGGAACAGTATTGATAATTTTTTTAGCTCAGGAGTTAAAGAAGAGTTATGTGGCTTCTATACCACTAGTTACTTTTTTAGTAATATTAATTACTCATGTTGCTCAACTAATAACAATAAGTGATGAGTTCAGATACTTAATTCCAGCTATAACAACAAGTATTGCAATTGATTTTGGATTTGTTTTAGTAACATTTTTCTCATATTTATGGGTTGATGATATTGAAGCAAAAGCAACTAATAAAAAAAGTATAGATAATAGTTTAGATTGGTTTTGGAGAAAAGTTTAGTTTAGTTATTATAAAGTTTACAAAATGATTTTGAAAATTTATTTTCAAAGTCATTTTGTTGTGTTTATAGAAAAAAATTTTCTTGACTACTGTATTAAACAAGTGTATTATATATATGAAATAATTACTTGAAAAGAGGAAAAAAATTGAAAGTATCAGAATTTAATTATGAGTTACCAGAAGAGTTAATAGCTCAAACACCTTTGGAAAAAAGAGATGAATCAAGATTAATGGTGCTTGATAGAAAAAAGCAAACAATAGAACATAAGATATTTAAAGATATAATAGATTATTTAGAACCAGGTGATGTATTAGTTAGAAATAATACAAAAGTCATTCCTGCTAGATTATATGGAAAAAAAGAAACAGGGGCAAATGTTGAATTTGTTTTATTAAACCAAATTGAAGGTGATATTTGGGAAACAATTGTAAGACCAGGAAATAAACTTCACGAAGGTGCCAAAGTTATATTTGGAAATGGTTTATTACATGCAGAAATTTTAGAAACAATGCCTGGTGGAACTCGAAAAGTTAAGTTTACTTATAATGGTATATTTAATGAAATTCTTGATCAAATTGGTCTTATGCCATTACCACCATATATACATGAAGAACTAAAACAAAAGGATAGATATCAAACTGTATATGCAAAATATGAAGGTTCAGCTGCTGCACCAACAGCAGGGTTACATTTTACGCCGGAACTATTAGAAAAAATAAGAGAAAAAGGTGTAGAAATTGCAAATGTAACTTTACATGTAGGAATAGGAACATTTAGACCAGTAAAAGTTGAAAATATAGAAGAACATAATATGCATTCAGAACATTTTTATATAAAACAAGAAGACGTGGAAAAAATAAACAATGCTAAAAGAAACGGAAAAAGAGTAATTGCAGTAGGAACAACATCTTGTAGAGTTTTAGAGTCAGTAGCAGATGAAACAACAGGTTTTGTAAAACCAATAGAAAATGATACTAAAATATTTATATATCCAGGATACAAATTTAAATGTATAGATGGACTTATAACTAATTTTCATTTACCAGAATCAACATTACTAATGCTTGTATCTGCGTTAGCTGGTAAAGAATATATAATGAAAGCATACAATGAAGCAGTAAAAGATAAGTATAGATTTTTTAGTTTTGGAGATGCAATGTTTATAATATAGGTACTAAATAATTACTTTATAAGGAGGAAAAATGAAACCAGCAGTAACATATGAATTATTACATGAATGTAAACAAACAGGTGCCAGAAGAGGAGTTATACATACACCTCATGGAGATATACAAACTCCAGTTTTTATGCCTGTAGGAACTCAAGCAACAGTAAAATCAATGACACCAGAAGAACTAAAAGATGAGGTTGGTGCACAAATTATTTTATCAAATACTTACCATTTATATTTAAGACCTGGGCATAAATTAATAGAAGAAGCAGGTGGACTTCATAAATTTATGAGATGGGACAAGCCAATTCTTACAGATAGTGGTGGATTTCAAGTTTTTAGTTTAGGAGCTTTAAGAAAAATTGAAGAAGAGGGAGTTACTTTTAAATCTCATTTAGACGGCAGTAAGCATTTATTTACACCAGAAAAAGTAATGGAAATAGAAAATTCATTAGGCTCTGATATAATGATGGCTTTTGATGAATGTTGCCCTTATCCTTCAACATATGAATACACTAAAAAATCAATGGAAAGAACTACTAGATGGGCAAAACGTTGTAAAGATGCTCATAAAAATACAGAAAAACAAAGTTTGTTTGGAATAATTCAAGGGGGATTCTATAAAGATTTAAGAGAAAAGTCAGCTAAGGATTTAATAGAATTAGATTTGCCAGGGTATGCTATAGGTGGAATTAGTGTTGGAGAACCTAAAGAAGAATTTCTAGAAATGTTGAGATATACAGCACCTTTAATGCCAAAGGATAAACCAAGATATTTAATGGGAGTTGGTACACCAGATTATTTAATTGAAGCAGCAATAGCTGGAATTGATATGTGTGATTGTGTTTTACCTACAAGAATTGCAAGAAATGGAACCGCTATGACATGGAATGGAAAAGTAGTGGTAAGAAATGCTACATACGAAAGAGATTGGGGACCATTAGATCCAGAATGTGATTGTTATACTTGTAAAAATTACACAAGAGCATATATAAGACATTTGGTAAAAGCAAATGAGATATTAGGCATAAGATTATTATCTATACATAATTTGAGATTCTTAACAAAATTAATGGAAAGAGTTAGAACAGAAATTGAAAATGACAATCTAGAAACTTTTAAAAATGAATTTTACCATAAATATGGTTATGAAAAATAGGAGGAACGTATGGAATTATATGATGAAAGTGAATTGAATGAAAACAAAAGTAATAAAAAAATGACTAATATAATATTAGTGTTGATTATATTAAGTTTTCTTATTATAATAGGTTTAATAGTTGCATTAATGTTAACTCAAAGAGATGAGTTAACAATTGCAATTGATGGGAATTATGAAAATTCACTAAAAAATGAATTGAAATTTGAAAGCAATGATAATATATATTTCCCTATAAAAAAAATAGCTTCATATTTAGGTTATAATTGCTATAATGGTGATTATTCTCAACCATCAGAAGATACGAGTAAATGTTATATACAATCTGAAAATGAAGTTGTTAATTTTTCGCTAAATTCAGATACGATTTATAAAATAAAACCAAATTCAACAACAAATTATGAGAGTTTTCAAATTAATGAACCTATAAAAGCAATAGATGGCGAATTATATGTTTCAATAGATGGATTGAAAAAAGCTTTTAATGTTGATTTTTCTTACTCTAATAATAAAATAGAAATGTATACTTTAAATTATTTAGTAGGATATTATTCAAATGTAGTAATAAATTATGGATATAATTCAATTCATGAAGATTTTGAAAATAAAAAAACAATATTAGATGGAATGCTAGTGGTAAAAAAAGATGAGAAGTATGGAGTTATAGATACAAACGGTAATTCTATATTAGATACAAAATATGATGATATTGATTATTTAAGACATACTGGAGATTTTTTGGTTAATAGTAATGGGAAAGTTGGTATAATTTCTAAAAATAAACAAACAAAAGTAAGTGTTGCATATGACGATATAGAATTAATGGATAGCACATCTAATTTATATAAAATAAAACAAAATAATAAATTTGGAGTTATAGATATAAATGGAAATATAAAAATTTATCCAGAATATGATGCAATTGGAGTAAATATAGGTTCATATCAATATAACAATATAAAAAATGGTTATGTTTTATTAGATACATTAATTCCTGTTCAAAAAGATAAATTATGGGGAATGTTTGATAAATCAGGTAATAAAGTTGTTGATTTTAAATATGATGATTTGGGATATGTTCAAAATAATTCAAAGAACATGAATAATTTATTAATAATACCAGACTATAATGCTATTGTTGTGAAAAAAAATGATAAATATAATTTAATTTCTTTAAAAGGAAATGAAATATTTAATGTATTTTTAGATAGTGTATATACAACTACTGAGAATGGAGAAGAAAAATATTATATGGTTTATAATGATACTACAAATGATTTATTACCTTATTTAAAAAGTTATGCTTCAAAATCAAGTAGTAAAGGTACAGACATAAATGAAGAAACGACAAATGTAACTAATAATACAACTATAAATGAAAATAGTACTAATAATATAAATAATCTTAATAACACAACATTAAATACTAAACAAAATAAAATATCACAGTAATATAAAAAGATTAATAAAAAGCAAAAAATGATAGTTATCTACATTTTTTGCTTTTTTACTGGACAAAATACAATTTTTGGAATAAAATATTAATGTTAAATTTTATTAAGGAGTAATAGATAAAATGTTATTAGAACATATTATATTTACGATATTAGCTTTTGGATTATTTGTTGATATTTTTATAAAAATGATTCAAAAGAATGACACAACATATGTTGCAATATTATTACTAGAGGCCATAGGAATAGCAATAATGTCAGTAGAAATGATATTTGATATTTCATTGAATATGTTACTAAAAATAGTAACATATCTATTAGCTATAATATTACCAGTATTAATTATAATAATGGAAAAGAAAGACAAAAGTTTATTAGAAATAATTAGTGTTATTAAAGCTAAAATTTGTTTAATGTTTGAAGACAATAAAAAGGCAAAAAGTATATTAATAAAACTAGTTACAAAATATCCAAATAGCTATGAAGGTCATAAATTACTTGCAGAAATATATGAAAAAGAAGGCGGAATGAGAAAAGCTATTGATGAATATGTACAGGTAATAGATATAAACAAGAAGGATTATGATTCATATTATAAAATAGCAAATCTTTTAAATGATTTGGATAAAAAAGATGAAGCAGCAGAAATGTTAAGCAGTCTACTATCTAAAAAACCAGAATATATACAAGCATCATTATTATTAGGAGACATATTAATAGATAAAGGTGATTATAAAGAAGCTTTAAATATATATAATGAAGCAATAAAATTTGATCCAACGAATTTTGAACTTAATTATAGTTTAGGAATTGCATATACAATGTTAAATGATTTTCAAAATGCAAGAATGTACTATGAAAAGGCAGCAGAATTAAATTCTTTAGTATATAATTCTAAATATAGTTTAGCTGAAATAGCATTAATTTATAAAGAACTAGAAGAAGCAGAAAAAAGATTTATGGAAGTTTTAGAAGATGAAGAACTTCAAGCAGATGCATATTTTGAATTGGCTAAAATTAATATGATTAAAGGAGAAAAAGATAAAGCTATTAAATATGCAAATATAGCAATAGAAAGTGATTCTAAGAAAATTGTAGAAAAAATAAAAAAAGATCCAATTTTTATACCTATTTTAGCAAAAATTTCAATGCCTATAACATTTGAAACAGAAGAAAATGACGAAAATAAAAAGAAAAAATCAAAATTAACTAAAAAAGAGTTAAAATCAAAAAAACAATTAGAAGAAATGTCAGAAATAACAAGAAAATTAAGTTATAGTGATATTAACCTACTTAAAAAAACTGAAGATAGAAAATATGAAATTAAATTTAAACAAAATGACATTCAAAAAGAGAGAGAAGAGTAAACTTTATTCATAAAATTCGAAAAAATAAATATAATTTAATAAAAAGTTAGAAAGGAAGAATTTTATGAATGTAGATAAGATTTCAGTTATAGGTGGAGACTTAAGAATAATTAAATTAGTAGAAATGTTAGCAGAAGATAATATAAAGATAAAGCTTTATGGATTAGAAAAAGCTGAAGAATTAAAAAATATAAAAAATATATCGTTTTGCAATAATATTAATGAATTAATAAATGATACAAATATTGTTGTTGGTCCTATACCATTTTCAAAAGACAATATAAAAATAAATACACCATTTAGTAATAATGAGATAACCATAAAAAGCTTAATAGAACAATTAAAGGGAAAAACTTTTATAGCAGGTTCAGTAAAAGAAGAACATGTAAAAAATTTTGAAAATAACAACATAAAAATTATTGATGTAATGAAAAATGAAGAATTAGTTATTTTAAATACTATTGCAACTGCAGAGGGAGCTATAAAAGAAGCTATTATAAATACAGATATTATACTTCATAAAAGCAATTTGCTTATATTAGGATTTGGAAGAGTTGCAAAAACGTTAGCACATAAATTTTCTGCTTTAGATGTAAATGTTACATGTGCAGCAAGAAAAAAAGAAGATTTAGCTTGGATTGATACATATGGCTATAATAGCACAAATATAAATTTTTTAGGCGAAAACTTAAAAGATTATGACATAATAATAAACACAGTGCCACATCTTATTTTAGATAAAGAAAGATTAAATTATGTAAGAAAAGATTGTTTGCTTATGGATGTGTCTTCAAAACCAGGAGGAATTGATGAAGAATATGCTAATAACAATGGACTAAATATGAAATGGGCATTAGCATTACCTGGAAAAGTAGCACCAAAGACCACAGCAGGATTTATAAAAAAAGTAATATATGAATTATTATAAAAATAAATAACACGGAGGAAAAAAGAATGGAAACAATAACAGTTTTTCAAGCAATTATTTTAGGAATAGTACAAGGATTAACGGAATTATTACCAGTTTCAAGTTCAGCACATTTAAATTTAATTCCATGGATATTTGGATGGAGTATGCCAGATAGTTTTGATGTAGCTTTACATTTGGGAACGCTACTTGCAATAACAGTGTTCTTCTTTAAAGATTGGATAAATCTAATAAAGGGTGGATATAAACAAGTAGTAAAAAAAGAAAAAAGTACAGAAGGAAAAATATTTTGGTACATAGTTATAGCTACAATACCAACAGGAATATTAAGTTTAATATTAGACAAATTTTCTGGATATATATGTGATAAATTTGGAATAGAAATGTTATTAATTGCTATTGCATTAATTGTAATGGGAATTATATTATATATTGTAGATAAAAAATCAGAATCAAAAATAGAATATAAAGACATTACTTTTAAACAATCACTTTTAATTGCGTTATCACAAGCAATTGCTGCAGCTTTCCCAGGTGTTTCACGTTCTGGAATAACAATGACTGTTGCAAGGGCTTTAAAAATAGATAGAGAAAGTGCTGCTAAATATTCATTTTTATTATCTACACCTATAATAGCAGCGGCAGTATTATTTAGTATAACAGACTTTCAATTTACACTTGCATTTTTCTTAGGAGTACTTGCAAGCTTTGTGGTAGGAATGTTTGTTATAAAGTTCCTATTAGAATATTTGAAAAAAGGAAGTTTCAAAGTATTTGCAATATATAGAATAATTTTAGGAATAATAATTATAAGTTTATTTTTTATAAGAATGTAAATTGAAAAGGGCTATTAAATAGTCCTTTTTATGGTGTTAATAAACTTTTTAAAAATACTTGACTAATATATGTGTATGACTATAAAATATATTTATAAAATGTAGAAGGATGTGATAATATGACAATAAGAGAAGCTTTAAATAAAGGAACATTTATGTTGAAAAATAACAATATTGAAACACCAAAATTAAAAGCAAGATTATTATTGCAATTTACATTAAATAAAACAAGAGAGTACTTAATTATTTATGATAATGAAAGTATTTCCCAAGACAAAGAAGTGCTGTATTTCAAATATATAGATAAATTAATACAAGGTATGCCATTACAATATATTACAAATACACAAGAATTTATGAAAATGCCTTTTTTTGTAAATAATAATGTATTAATTCCACAACCTGATACAGAAATACTTGTAGAAGAAACAATAAAAATAGCAAAAAAAATAAAAAAACCAGTTATATTAGATTTATGTACAGGTAGTGGGGCTATTGCAGTTTCATTAAAAAAATATCTACAAAATAGTATAGTTTATGCTTCTGATATAAGCTTAAAAGCATTAGAAATTGCTAAAAAGAATGCAAAAAACAATGGTGTAGAAATTAAATTCTTTAAGTCAGATTTGTTTGAAAACTTACCAAATATAAAATTTGATATTATTGTTTCAAATCCACCATATATAAAAAAAGATGTAATTAAAACTTTAGATAAAGAAGTTCAAAATGAACCTAGATTAGCTTTAGATGGAGGAATAGATGGACTAGATTTTTATAGGGAGATTGTAAATAAAGGATATCATTATTTAAAATATAATAGTTACTTGTGTTTAGAGATAGGCTATGATCAAAAAGAAGAAGTAATGGAAATAATAAAAAATGAAAGAAACTATACAAATACATATTGCTTAAAAGACTTATATGATAATAATAGAGTAATAGTAACAAGAGTAGGTGATTAATATGTCATTTTCTTCTGAAACAAAAGAAGAATTAAGTAAGATAAATAATTTAGTTAATAAAGAAGCTGTTAAATATGAATTTATTGGGTATTTATTAAGTATTAATACAATTATAAATAATAAGAGTGTGAAGTACTCTACTAGTAGCGAGTATAATATAAACAGATTTTCAAAATTATTAAATAATATTAATATATTAGATTATAAGATTGATTTACAAGGAAAGATATATTTTATTACATTAAGCAAAGGCAAATTAAAAAAAATTGTAGAGATAAATAGCAATGAGATTATAATTAATCAAATTATAACTACCAATGAAGAAAATATAAGAGCATTAGTGAGAGGAATATTTTTAGGATCTGGTTCTATAAATAATCCTGAAAATAAATATCATTTAGAAATGAACTTATCAAATATTGAATATGCAAATTATATAAAAAAATTACTGGAAAAATATGCTATATATTTGAAAATGCTAGAAAAAGAAAAAAGTTATTCTTTATATATAAAAGAAGGAGAAGAAATATCTAAGTTTTTAGCTTTTATTGGAGCTAATAAATCTGTACTTAAATTTGAAGGGATACGAGTACAAAGAGAAATGAATAATAAAGTAAACAGAATAGTAAATTGTGAAACTGCAAATTTAAATAAGACAATAAATGCATCCATAAATCAAGTAGAAGCTATAAGATATTTACAAAAAATAAATAAATTTGAAAAATTAGATGACAATTTAAAGGAAATAGCTTTGCTTAGACTTAAAAATCCTAATATCCCATTATCGGAATTGGGAAAATTATTAAAAGAACCAATAGGCAAATCAGGAGTAAACTATAGATTAAAGAGAATAATGCAAATAGCGGAAGATTCAAAAGGGGAAAATATATGAATAAAGAAGAATTAGGAATATATATACATATTCCTTTTTGTAAGAAAAAATGTTACTATTGTGATTTTATATCTTATTGTGATAAGAATGAATTAATTGATAAGTATATAGAATGTTTAAAAAAAGAAATAATTAATTTTGCTCAAAAATACAAAGATGTATATGATATTACAACAATATATATTGGAGGAGGTACACCTTCTTCTATTAATGAGAAATATATAAAAAATATTATAGATACAATTAATAATAACATAGTAAATATAAAAAAAATTAAAGAAATAACAATAGAGGTTAATCCAGGAACTATAACAAAAGAAAAGATAGAGCAATATAAAATGGCAAGGATAAATAGAATAAGTATAGGGCTTCAAAGTACAAATAATAAACTTTTAGAAGAAATAGGAAGGATACATGATTTTGATGAGTTTTTAGAAACCTATAATATGGCAAGAAAGGTGGGCTTTAAAAATATAAATGTTGATTTAATGCTTGGGTTACCAAATCAAACAATAAAAGATTTAAGTAATAGCGTTGATAAAATAATACAATTAAACCCAGAGCACATATCTATTTATTCGTTGATTTTAGAAGAGAATACAGTGTTATTTAATTTAATAGAACAAGGAAAATTAATATTACCAACTGATGAAGTAGAAAGAAATATGTATTGGTATATAAAAAATAAATTGGAGTTAAGTGGGTATAAACATTATGAAATATCTAATTTTGCTAAGGAAGGGTACGAGTCAAAACACAATTGGAATTGTTGGGAACAAAAACAATACGTTGGTTTTGGAGTAGCTGCACATTCATATTTGAAAGATAAAAGATTTTCGAATATAGAAAATCTAGAACAATATATTAACAATATTGAGAACGATAACCTAGAAAAAAATTATATATTACATGAAAATCAAAATATTTATGATAAGAAAAAAGAATATATGTTATTAGGATTAAGAAAAATAGATGGGGTAAGTATACAAAAATTTAAAAATAAATTCGATGATAATCCTATATATTTGTTTAGAAAAGAGTTAAAAAAACTGATAGAAGAAGATTTACTAGAAATAGATGGAGATGACATTAGATTAACGAATAAAGGTTTAGATTTAGCAAATGTTGTTTGGGAAGAATTTGTATAATATTACATAAATGTTACAAATTATACTTTTTAGTTACAATTTTTTATTTTAATTGTAACTATTTTTTTGCTGTGGTAAAATGCAATTATATATAAAAGGAGGATTCAAATGAAAACGTCAAAAAAATTAATAATGTTTTTAAGTGTTTTTTTAATTTTGCTTATAAATATAGAAAGTGTCTCATTTGCTAGCATAGATGATAATATTACAGAAGCATATAAATTATGGGCAGAATTACCAGAAGAGCAAAAAATAAAAACGATAGAACCATTACCTTATAATGTTAATATTAATGATAGCATGAAAACTTCAGATTTCTCGAAATATCTAGGTTTAGGTGAAACTTTAGAAACAAAATATGATATTAGAGATTATATTAAAATGAATGTAAAAAATCAGGAAAATACAAATTGGTGTTGGGCATTTTCTACAACAAGTGTATTAGAAAGTAATTTATCCAAAACAAGAAATAAGTATCTTACTTTTTCACCAAAACATATAGCATATGCTACTACTGCTAAGTATTCTAATAAAGGATTTAATAAAGATCTAACTTCTGGTGCTAACCCATATTTATCATTGACATATTGTGTAAATGGAAGTGGACCAGTATTAGAATCAAAGGTACCTTTTGATAATAATCAAAAAGAATTAACTGCATCTGAAATAAATCTAAAGCCAGAGATTAAAGTAAATGAATATACTAAATTTCCTGATATATACAAAGAGTATACTGATGGCTATGTTTCTAATTATACTAATGGATTAACAGAAAGTAATAAAATAACATATACAGATGCACAAATAAAAGTAGCAAGAAATAAAATTAAGGAACATATAAAAAAATATGGAGCTATAACATCTTCAACTAATATTAATAAACTAGAAAATTATTATCAATTAATAGATACAGATAGAGATGGAAAAAATGATCAACTAACATATTATTGTAATGATTCTACAGTAGGATTAGATCATCAAATTACAATAATTGGTTGGGATGATGAGTTTTCTAAAGATAACTTTAAAATCCCAGCAAAAAATAATGGAGCATATTTGGTTTTAACATCATACGGAGAAAATTTTGGAAATGAAGGTACATATTATGTTTCATATGACGATGCTCTTATAGAAACTTATTTGTTTGGTGTAAGTGAAACTTCAGATGTGGATTATGATAATATTTATCAATATGATCCGTTAGGATTTAGTTATGCAGGTGTTTTTACATCAACTGTAACACAAAATGTCGTAAATAATATTTATGCAGCTAATGTGTTTGAAACAAATAAAAAGAAATCTTATGAAGAATATTTAAAAGAAGTTTCAATTTATATCCCAAAAACTTCTGATGTACAAATATATGTAAATGTTAATAATGATGATAAAACGAAAATTGAATTAGTTGCATCACCAGGAATATTAGAAAGTGGATATCATACAGTAAAATTGTCTTCTCCACTAAAACTATCAGGAGATAAATTTGTTGTATGTGCAAGATTAAGTAGTGAAGATGGTACACAAGTTCCGTTAGAATTAAATTATAAATCAAATGGAAGCACAATTGCACCATTTTGGGATACAGCAACTAGTAAAAAAAATCAGAGCTTTATATCATTAGATAAAAGTACGTGGAAAGATTTACAAGATGCAGGTTGCTTGGATTCTAATGTATGTTTAAAAGCATTTACAACATATCAAGAAATAAAAGATGTAAAAGTAACATCAGTGAGTTTAGATAAAAATAAAATGGCAATGACAGTAGGAGATAAATCTAACTTAGTAGCAACAATAAAACCATCAAATGCAACAAACAAAAATATAAAATGGACTACATCAGATTCTAAAGTTGCAACAGTAACAGAAAAAGGAATTATAGAAGCTAAAAAAGAAGGAACAGTAACTATTACAGCAACTACAGAGGACGGAAATAAAACAGCAACTTGTAAAGTTACAGTAAACAAAAAAACGTCAACAGCCGATGACAAATATAAAAATAATGATGAAAAAGGTAGTGTTACAGCAAATGATAAAAATACAAATGTAAATAATAACAAAACTACAAAAAAACAAAAAGATAATACGATAGCTAATAAAATAATACCATATACAGGAACACAAATATTAATTATTACAATAATAAGTCTAACAGCAGTAATAACAATAGTAGTATTTATAAAATATAGAAAACTTAAAGATGTAAAATAAATAGTATAAAATGATATAATATAAAAAAAGTACAAGAAAAGCCTTGTACTTTTTTTATTAAATGGTATAATATATCTGATTGTTAAAAAGAAAGGATGTGCTAATAATAATGAAAATGTTAATAACAGGGGCAAATGGAATGCTAGCAAGAGAAGTAAAAGAAAAATTTTCAAAAGAAAATGAAATTATACTAACAGATGTAGCAGAATTAGATATAACAGATGAAAATGCAGTTTTAAATTTTATAAAAGAAGAAAAACCAGAATATATAATAAATTGTGCAGCATTTACTGCAGTAGATAAAGCAGAAGAATGTTATGAATTAGCAGATAAAATAAATGGAGATGGACCAACTAATTTAGCGAAAGCAGCAAAATCAGTAGATGCAAAATTAGTTCATATATCAACAGATTATGTATTTGGTGGAGACCTAGATTTATCTAAAGATTATAGTGAAGATGATAAAAAAGAACCAGTAACAGTTTATGGTGTAACAAAATTACATGGAGAAGAAGGAATACAAGCTAATACAGATAAATATTATATATTTAGAACAGCTTGGTTGTATGGAATTGGAGGAAATAATTTTGTAAAAACAATGACAAAATTAGGTAAAGATAGAGATGAAATTAATGTAGTTTCTGATCAACATGGAAGTCCAACATATGCAAAAGATTTAACAGAAATTATATATCAAGCAGTTAAAAATAAAATACCTTATGGAATATACAATGCAACTAATGAAGGATATACAACATGGTATGACTTTACAAAAGAAATATTAAAAGAACAAAATATTGAATGTAAAGTAAATCCTGTAACAACAGATGAATATATAAAGATGATGGGAGTCACACAAGCTAAAAGACCATTTAATTCTCAAATGTCAAAGAATAAATTAAAAGAAAATGGAATAAATATTCCTACTTGGCAAAATGGTTTAAAAAGATATTTAGAAGAAGAAAAACAAGTAAATGCTTAATTGCAAGGAAAGGAATGAATGATTATGAAAAATAGAAAAGGAATTATTTTAGCAGGTGGAAGTGCTACAAGATTATATCCAATAACATGTGCAGTTTCAAAACAAATGCTACCAGTTTATGATAAACCAATGATATATTACCCATTATCAGCTTTAATGATGGCAGGAGTAAGAGAAGTTTTAATTATATCTACACCAATACATATAGATAGATTTAAGGAATTATTAGGTACTGGTGAAGACTTAGGAATGAAATTTGAATATAAGATTCAAGAAAAACCTGTTGGATTAGCTGATGCATTTATATTAGGTGAAGACTTTATTGGAGATGATAATGTTGCATTAATACTTGGAGATAACCTTGTATATGGTTCAAGAATTGAAAGAGTATTAAAAGCAGCAAGTAAAGCAGAAAAAGGTGGAGTTATTTTTGGATATCAAGTTGCAGATCCAAGATCTTATGGAGTTGTGGAAATTGATGAAAAAGGAAATGCACTATCAATAGAAGAAAAACCAGAAGATCCAAAATCTGATTTAGCTGTTCCAGGAATTTATTTTTATGATAATAAAGTTATCGATATTGCTAAAAATATTAAACCTTCTGAAAGAGGAGAATTGGAAATAACAGATGTAAATAAAGCATATATGGATATGGGAGAATTAAGAGTTATTCCATTAGGAAGTGGATATGCTTGGTTTGATACAGGAACACCAGATAGATTATCTGATGCATCTGATTTTGTAAAAGCAATAGAATTAAGACAGGGAATACAAATAGCATGTTTGGAAGAATACGCTTTTTATAATGGATGGATAGAAAAAGAGCAAGTAGAGAAGGCTATAGAAAAATACAAAAAAACAGAATATGGAAAATATTTAAAAAGAATGCTTGATAGAAGTGAAAAATCAAATTATGCAGAAATATACAAAAGTGAATTGTTTCAATAAAATATAAGGAGGAACAAATGGGAAAGTTCAAAAGAATTGATACAGATATAGAAGGATTATATGTTATAGAACCAACAGTATTTGGAGATAATAGAGGATACTTTATGGAAACATATAGTAAACAAGATTTTAAAGAAATTGGAGTAGACTATGAGTTTGTTCAAGACAATCAATCAAAATCAAAAAAAGGTGTTCTAAGAGGATTGCATTTTCAAAAAGAAAATACTCAGGGAAAATTAGTAAGAGTTATAAAAGGAGCCGTTTTTGATGTTGTCGTTGATTTAAGACGTGATAGTAAAACTTATGGAAAATGGTATGGAGTAGAACTAACAGAAGAAAATAAAAAAATGTTTTTTATACCACCATATTTTGCTCATGGTTTTTTAGTATTATCTGATGAAGCTGAGTTTACTTATAAATGTACAGATATATATAATCCAAAATCAGAATCAGGAATAATGTATAATGACCCAGATATTGGAATTGAGTGGCCAGAAGTTGATGCAGAAATATTAACATCAGAAAAAGATGCTAAATGGCAATCATTAAAAGAATTTACTGAAAGCGATGTATGGAAAAATAGTATAAACTAAAGAAGTAAGGGGAGTTTTAAATGGAACAAAATAAATCACAAAAAATTTTTAAGATTATAGGGTTAATAGTTATTGTATTAATAATCATAGTGGCATTGTTAATTGGTTATTATTTTTATAAATCAAATAATCCAAAAACAGTATTTACAAATACAATAAATAAATATTTAGATAATTATGAAGAAAGTATTACTAAAAAAGTAAACACACAAAATACTACAATTGACTTAGGTTTAAATATTAATACTACAAACACAGATGCGAAAAAAATAGCAGAAATCATTAATAACTCATCAGTGCAATTAAATACACAATTAGATTATCAAAACAAGAAAGCGTTAGCAAAAATAAGTGTTAATTATGAAAATGAAAAATTAGTTGATGGAAAAATTTATTATGATTCAGATGAAAAAGCAGCATATGGATATGTAGAAAATTTATTTGACAAATACTTTAAAATTGATTTAAGTTCATCAAAATATAATGAGTTAAATGAATCTTTAAAAGATGTATTTGAAACACAAAGTGAAATGAAATTAGGAGAAAAGGTTTCATTAAAAAAGGCTAATAATATATTGAAAAAGAAAATTGCAGAAAACCTAAATTCAGAATATTTTAGCAAAGAAAAATCAGAGATAACTATAAAGGAAAAAACATCTAAAGTTAATAAATTTAAAATGACTTTAACTCAAAAACAGTTAGTAGAAATGTTACAATCAATATTTAATGAATTATCAGAAGATGAAGAATTTTTAAATTGTTGGGAAGATAAAGATAATATAAAAGACTCATTAACACAAATTTCTAAAAGCTTAGATGAAACAGAAAAAAATGATGACATGAAAATTGATTTTAATATATATAAAAAAGGTATATTAAATGAATTTTTAAAATTTGAAGTAATAGCATATCAAGATGATGAACAAGTATCTTTCTCAATTATAAAAGAAAACAAAAATCTATATAATTTTGAAGGTAATTCTGTATCAAATAGTGATAATAAAGCAGAAACAATAACTGGAAAAATAAATATAGAAAAAGTAGATGAAAATACTTATAAATATACAATAACAACAAATATTCCAGATTTTGGTGATATTACTCTAAATCTTGGTATTTCTAATGTGGTAAATAAAGATATTGAAAATATAGATAAATCAAATAATGTTTCTGTAGATGAATTAACAACAAATGATCAAAAAACTATAATGAACAATTTAAGTAAAATGAAAATATATGAATTAATTAGCTCGCTTACTGGAGCTACATCATCATCTACTACTAATAATTTAATAAGTGATACTACACTAGATAACAATACAACATTAGATAATAACACGGGAATAGATGAAAACAATGAAAACCAAAATGTTGATAGTAGTACATCAAATACTACAAATGATCAAAATACTTTGAAGGGAAAAAATATTGTAAAATCATATTCTGAGAATATTTTAGTTTCATATGGAGTTCCATCTAATTTTACAGAATTTGAAGATGATGCTGATAATTACAAGTTATATCAAAATAAAGAAAAAGAAGTAGATGTTGCAATAACTGTACCAAGTTTAACTTTAGAAGATTTTAACAGTGAAATAGAAAGTAAAAAAGAATATTATGAAGAATCTGAATACTATGAAAATGTAAAAATATCTGACTTTAAAACTTTTAAAGTTAATGATAACGAATTTAAAGCTAAAGAAATTTCTTATACAGATTCTTCATCAAAAAAAGAATATAAGGTAATGTATGTATTTTTAGACATAGATGGTATTGAATCTTATATGGTAAAAATAGACAATTCAGGAAATATTACAAACAGTGAACTAGCACAATTTTTAAATATAAATATAAAAAAATAAGAAAGGAAATAAAAAATGAAGAATATATTAGTGACAGGAGCAGCTGGATTTATTGGGGCAAATTTTGCTGAATATTTTGTCAATAAATATCCAGAATATAATGTAATTGTTTTAGATAAACTTACATATGCAGGAAATATACATAATCTAGACAATGTAAAAGATAAAATAACTTTTGTAAAAGGAGATATATGCGATTTTGATTTTGTATCAGAAGTATTCAAAAAATATGATATAAATGGAGTAATTCATTTTGCGGCAGAATCACATGTAGATAATAGCATAAAAACACCATTTGTATTTACACAAACAAATGTAATTGGAACACATACACTTTTAGAAGCTGCCAAAAGAGCATGGGGAGAAGGCAGTGAAAATAAATTTGTACATATATCAACAGATGAGGTTTATGGTTCTTTAGGAGAAGATGGATATTTTACAGAGAAATCACCAATTAAACCAAGTAGCCCATATTCATCATCAAAAGCAAGTTCAGATTTAATTGCTTTTGCATATAAAGAAACATACAAAATGAATGTTAATGTAACAAATTGTTCAAACAATTATGGACCATATCAACATAATGAAAAATTAATTCCACATATGATTAAATTAGCTTTAAATAATGAAAAATTACCAGTGTATGGAACTGGAAAGAATATAAGAGATTGGTTGTATGTAGAAGATCATTGTGAAGCTATAGATTTAGTATTCCATAAAGGTATATCTGGTGAAAGATATAATATTGGTGGACACAATGAAAAAAGAAATATTGATATTGTTAAATTAATATTAAAAAGATTAGGTAAATCAGAAGATTTAATAGAATATGTAGAAGATAGAAAGGGACACGACTATAGATATGCGATAGATCCTACTAAAATAACAAATGAGTTAGGATGGTTCCCAAAAACTAAATTCGAAGATGGAATAGTAAAAACTATAGATTGGTATTTAGCTAATCCAGATTGGTTAAAGTAAAAAGTAAAAGCAAATTAGATTTTTCTAATTTGCTTTATTTTTTGTATATAATTTTATTTTTTATAAATTTTCATTTGGTCCAACCATAAACCATGGCCAATAATTTTCATATCCTTGAACTTGATAAACTCCTGAAAGTTCATCATATGTTTTAAAGAAATAATTATATGATGTACTTTTTTTAGTACGGTCTGCAGAATGTCTATCTAATGAAGCATCAAAAATATATTCTGTACCATTAACATTTACTACTGCCCAAGTATGTGCTGTATAACCTCCACCAGAAGCTCTAGTTTGACCAGTAGGACAATATGCATTTAATCCCATAACTCTACATATTCCAGCAAATGTACCTGCATAGTTTTTGCAATTATAACCATCTTTATGATACATATGTTGAACTAAATATTTATACATTGTTTTTACTTTAGTGTATGTAGACATATTTGAGTTTGTATTTTTATTAATAAGTTTTTTATAATAATTATAATAATTTACAAGTGAAGAATTTTTAAAGTCTTTATCTGGAGATAATGTGGTTTTGTTTAATTGTTGTTGTTTGTTTCCAGTTATAGCTGATTTTATTTCAGAATATTGTCCATGTAATTCTTTTCCGCTTCTATTTTTGTATGTTCTAATACGATAAAAATATACTTTACCTTGACTTAACTTATAATCTTTGTAACTTGTTTTTTTAGAAGAAACAGTTGCAATTTTTGAGTACTTTCCATTTTGTGATGTTGCTCTATATATTTTATACCCCTTTATATCATTTACTTTTTTCCAACTTAATTTAATAGAATTTCCTGTGTATTTTGCATTTTTTAAATTTGTTTGAGCTAATGCTTCTTTTGTTTTTATACCAGTAAAATTACCATAAATTCTTCCATTAGATGTATCTGAATAGGCTCTAATTTTATAATAATATTTAGTGAATTTTTTGATTTTTTTATCAGTATACTTACAATTATTTTGACCTTTTATAGTTTTAATTCTAACATATTTTCCATTTTTGCTTGTTGATCTAAATATTTGATATGCAGTAGCACCATTTACTTTGTCCCAACTTAAATAAGTTCTATCATTTCCACTTGATAAATTATAATTTACGCCTTGAACAAATATTATACTAGAAATAGAAGAGTAATTACTGTATATTTTTACTCCATTTACATATTTATAAGAACGAATTTTATAATAATATGTTTTTCCACTAGTAGCAGGTGTTGTATCTAAATAAGATAAATTACCTTTTGAAGGGTAGGCTATAACTTTTTCTTGTTTATTTGTCGAAGTATATCTACAAATTTCATATCCATCTACTTCTAAAGATGGCTTTTTCCAAGATATTTTTATTCCATTTGTTTTTAGTGTTGTAGATACTTTTGTTATCTTAGGTAAAAGAACGTTATATGATATACTTTTATATCCATAAAATTCGGAATTAGGAGCACCTTCAAGAGAAATATATGCTGTTCCTACTGGAGTGACAGATGAATAAGATGGATAATTAACTATATAATCTTTTCCTTCTTTTAAGGTTTTTCCTTTATATGTTACTTTAAAATTACTAGGTTTAATTTCTTTACCAGTATATTCTTGATCTGGTATAGCAGAAACATTTACATTATAAAGATTATATTTACAAATTACATAATATACATATTTAGTTCCTGTGTAATTTCCTTTTCCTTTTATAATTACTTTTTTTCCGGTACCAATATTAATATTGTCTTCATATGTAACAGTATAGTCTTTTCCAAGTTTTAATTTAGCATATGGATTATTTCTTATTAATTCGACTTTAGGTTTAATTTCTTTTCCTGTATATTCAAAAATAGTTTTTTCAATTGATGCATAATAATTAGAAGAAGTAATATCTTCTTTATTGGTAGCATTTGATTGATTAGATAAAAATAAAATTAAAATTCCAAGTGCAAGAACAATAGAAATAAACAGTTTTTTACTAATTTTCATTTTAATTCCCCCTTAATTTTATATAAAACAATTTTAAAACATTATTAAATTTTTTTCAATATATTGGTAAAATATAAGTAGAATTTGTTGCTTTTTTTGTTCTAAATATAATATAATATTGTCGAAGGAGAAAGTTATGCCAAAGTTTTTTGTAGATGATAATCAAATTTATGAGAATAATATAGAAGTTATAAATGATGATGTTAAACACATAAAAAAAGTATTAAGAAAAAATATTGGTGATACAATAGAAGTATGTAATAGAAATACAGGAGATAATTTTTTGTGTAAAATAACAGAATTTAAAGATGGAAAAATTATTTGCAATATAGATAAAATAATCGAAAATAAAGCAGAAAATAATATATATATTAATATATTTCAAGGATTGCCTAAACTAGATAAAATGGAATATATAATTCAAAAATCTGTAGAGTTAGGTGTATCAGAAATAACACCTTTAAATATGAAAAGATGTGTTGTGAAAATAGATATTAAAGATGAAAGCAAAAAAATTCAAAGATGGAATAAAATATCAGAAGTTGCAGCAAAACAGTGTGGAAGAAATATAATACCCAAAGTTAATAGTGTTGCAAAAATCAAAGAAATCGGGGATTTATGCAATGACTATGATATAATATTAGTTGCATATGAAGGAGAAAAAAATAATAAATTAAAAAAAGTATTAAAAGAATTAAAAAGCATTTATAATACAGATAAGATTCTGAAAACTGCTATAGTAATTGGACCAGAAGGTGGAATTGATAAAGAAGAAGTTGAAGAGTTAAATAAAATAGATAATACCAAAATAATAACTCTTGGAGATAGAATATTAAGAACAGAAACGGTTGCACTAAATATGACAAGTATTATAATGTATGAATTTGAAGGGTAATGGAGGAATAAAATAATATGAGTGAACAAATAAAAAAAGAAAAAAATGAATTGTATAAAAAATTATTTAAAAATATAATGATAGCAATAGTTATATCCATATATTTTATCTTCCTAAATTTAGGAAGTGTAAATATAGAAAATGATATATTTTTAACAGACATAAAAGTTTTTTCTATGATAATTTTAGGAATATCAATAATAATTTTTGAAAAAGCATATAGAAAAGATAGTGGTGAATTAACAATCAATGCTATTGAAACATTGGTATTAGCATCTTATACATTGTCAATAATATATGTAACAAATCTTTTTAAATTTGATTTTAGATACTATGTTTTAACATCTTCATATATTTTTTCTATATATTATGTTTTTAAAGATATAATAATTTATACAAGAGAAAATAGAAAATATTTAAGAGAATTAAGTGATATATCAGATATTGTAAAAAAAGAAGAACCATCCAAAAAGAAAGCAACAAAGAAAAATGTTAACATGAAAGATACAACGCGTATAGAAAATGAGAACGAAGCTAATGCAATAGAAAATATTAAAATTGAAGATGAAAAAGAAGATAATAACGAAAAAGTAGTAGAAGAAATAAAAATCCCAAAAGCAGAAACTAAAAAAACTGTATCAAAAAAATCAACCACAAGAAAAACACCTGCTAAAAAAAGTACAACAAAGAATTCAAAAAGTAAAACAGCAACTAAAAAAGTAGAAAAAACAGAGAATGAGACAGCAACAAAAACTACAACAACTAAAAATAGAACTACAAAAAAATCAACTAAATCAACAACTAAAACTACTGTAAATGCAAAAAAGAAAACTGAAAACAAAAATGATGAAAAATTAGAAAAAAGTGTTGAAGAAGAAAATAAACCCAAAAGAAGAGGAAGACCAAAAAAGAAGGTGGAAGAATAAATGATAAAAAGTATGACAGGATTTGGAAGAGCCAAACTAGTAAAAGATTTAAGAGAATATCAAGTAGAAATGAAATCTGTAAACCATAAATATTCAGATATAAATATAAAATTACCAAGAAGCATTAGTTATCTAGAAGAAGACATTAGAAAAATAGTTTTATCAAAAGTTAAAAGAGGAAAAATAGAAGTTTTTATAACTTTTGATAATTATAGTGATGAAGGCAAAAATATAATAATTAATAAAGAAATAGCGAAGGTTTATATAAATAACTTAAAAGAATTAGCAGACGAAGAAAATATATCTTCAAATATAGAAGTTACAGAAATTTCGAAACTCCCAGATGTTCTTACAATAAAAAATATTGAAAATGAAGAAAAAATAAAAGAAGAAATTGTACAAGCTGTAACAGAGGCAACAGAAAAATTAGTAAATATGAGAAAAATAGAAGGAGAAAAAATTGCAACTGATTTACTAAATAGAATAAACAACATAGATGTAATTGTAAAAGAAATTTCTCAACTTTCTACTGGACTTATTGAAGAATATGTAGTAAAATTAGAGAATAGAATAAAAGAAATTTTGAAAACTGATCAAGTTGATAAAACAAGGCTTGCACAAGAAGTTGTAATTTATTCAGATAAATGTTCTATAGAAGAAGAATTAACCAGATTAAATAGTCATATTGCTCAATTTAAAGATTTATTAAATTCAGAAGATGCAATAGGAAAAAAACTAGACTTTTTAATTCAAGAAATGAACAGAGAAACAAATACAATAGGGTCAAAATCAGTAAACTTAGATATTACAAACAAAGTAATAGATATTAAGACAATTTTAGAAGATATAAGAGAGCAAATTCAAAATATTGAGTAGGAAGGGTGAGTTTATGCAATTAGTAAACATAGGATTTGGAAATATAGTTTCTGCAAACAGAATAGTTGCAATAGTAAGTCCAGAATCAGCACCGATAAAAAGAATGGTGCAAGAAGCAAAAGATAATAAAACAGCAGTAGATGCTACATATGGTAGAAGAACAAGAGCAGTGTTAATTATGGATTCAGGACATATTATTTTATCAGCAGTTCAACCAGAAACAGTTGCAGGAAGATTAGATAAAGATATATCTCAAGAAGAAAATTAAAGGAGGCGAATTTATTATGATGGTAAAACCAACAGTTGCAGAATTATTAAAAAAATCTACTAATAGATATGAATTAGTAATAGCTACTTCAAAAAGAGCAAGACAAATTGCAAATGGTGATAAGCCAAAAACTGATGTTGATGAAGAATCACCTGTAACACTAGCAGCAAATGAAATAGCAGAAGGAAAAGTTACAATTATAAAAGGTGAAGATCCAAATAGTGAAGAAGAAAATGAAGAAGAGGAATAAAAAATGTTAGTATTATTATCCGGAGTATCAGGAGCAGGAAAAGATACAATAAAAAAAGAATTAATAAAAAGAGTGGCTAATGTAGAAACATTACCATCTATAACCTCTAGATCTCCTCGTCCAAATGAAGAAGAAGGAGTTCAATATCATTTTATATCAAAGGAAGAATTTGAAGAAAGAATAAAAAATGGTGAGTTTTATGAATATGATTTACATCATAATAATTATTATGGAACTTCTAGAAAGATATTAAATGAGAAAATAGCAGGTGGAAAAATAATTGTAAAAGATATAGAAGTAAATGGAACAGAAAATTTATTAAAACTTCTAAAAGATGATGTTAAAATTGTAACTATTTTCTTAAAAGTAGATGAAGCAGAATTAAGAAAAAGATTACAAGAAAGAGGAGATTCTGAAGAAGATATCGAATTAAGACTTGGAAGATTAGATTATGAAGAATCTAAAATGAATATATATGATTATGTTATAAAAAATAATGATTTTGAAAAAACAGTTCAAATTATTATGACAATAATTCAAAATGAACAAAGATTAGAATCATATGAATAAAAAAGTATAAGAAACTAGAAACTTTCTAGTTTTCTTTTTTATTTACTAGATTTTTAACAATATTTAATATATAATATTCAAAGAATTAAAAAGGAGATAAAATGGTAGCAGAAGTTATAATAAATAGTACAGCAAAAAAATTAAATAGAGTATTTGATTATAATATTCCAAAAGAATTAGAAGATTTAATAGTGGTTGGAAGTAAAGTTTTAGTACCTTTTGGGAATATGAAAAAGCTAGAAGAAGCATATGTTGTAGCAATTAAAGAAAAATCAGAATTTAAAATAAAAGATATTGCTAAATTAGAAGAAAATCTAACAAATAATCAAATACAATTGGCTAGATGGATGGCAAAAAGATATTTTTGTAATGTATCAGATTGCATTAAACTTATGCTAACACCAGGAACAAGAACTAAAAACAAAGAAAATAGAATTCAAGATAAATTAATAAATTGTGTTTACTTAAAAAAAGATGTTGAAGAGATTAATTTTGATATAGAAACAAATAAAATAAAATCAGAAAAACATAAGAGGGTATTAAACTTTTTAAAAGAAAATGAAGGGTGTACAATACCAGATATAGAAATGTTTACAGATTGTTCTAGAGCTATTGTAAACACTTTAGTAAAAAATGGATATGTAGAAATTTTAGAACAAAAGATAGAAAGAAATCCATTAGCAAATAAAAAAATAGAAAGAACAGAAAATTTAAAGTTAACAAATGAGCAGGAAAACGCTTTTAATAAAATTTCTAATTCAATAAAAGACAATAAATATGAACAATATTTATTGTTTGGTGTTACAGGTTCTGGGAAGACAGAAGTATATCTTCAACTAATAAAAGAAGTAATAGAACAAAATAAAACTGCAATAGTATTAGTTCCAGAAATTTCACTTACACCACAAATGATAGATAGATTTATTAGTAGATTTGGTAAAGAAACAATAGCTGTTTTACATAGTAAATTATCAATTGGAGAAAGATATGATGAATGGAATAAAATAAAATCAGAAAAAGCAAAAATAGTTATAGGTGCTCGTTCTGCTATATTTGCTCCTCTTAAAAATATAGGTATAATTATAATAGATGAAGAACATGATAGTTCTTATAAATCAGAATCAACACCGAAATATGATGCAAAAGAGATTGCAAACAAATTGGCAAAAGAAAATAATTGTCCATTAGTTTTGGGTAGTGCTACTCCAGATTTAAAAACATATTATAATGCAATTAATGGAAATATAGAATTGTTAGAATTACCAACTAGAGCAAATCATTCTAAATTACCACAAGTAACAGTAATAGATTTAAAACAAGAATTAGCTAATGGCAATAGATCAATGTTAAGTTTTGATTTATATAATGCAATAGAAGAGAATTTAAAGAACAAAAAGCAGACAATTTTATTTTTAAATAGAAGAGGATTTTCTACTTTTATAATGTGTAGAGATTGTGGGTATACTGTAAAATGTAAAAATTGTGATATAAGTTTAACATATCATAGATTCGAAAATAAATTAAAATGTCATTATTGTGGATATGAAGAACCTGTTGTAAAAATTTGTCCTAATTGTAATAGCAATAAAATTAGATATTTTGGAACAGGAACTCAAAAATTAGAAGAAGAAATAAATAAACAATTTCCAAATGCTAAAACAATAAGAATGGATATAGATACAGTAACAAAGAAAAACTCTCACGAAGATATATTAAATAGTTTTAAAAATGATGGAATAGATATTTTAATAGGGACACAGATGATTGTAAAAGGTCATCATTTTCCAAATGTAACTTTAGTTGGAGTTATGGCAGCTGATAGTAGTTTAAATATTGATGATTATAGAGCAAATGAAAGAACATTTCAAATATTAACACAAGTAGCGGGAAGAGCAGGAAGAGAAAGCGATGATGGAAAAGTAATTATACAAACATATAATCCAGATAGTTTTGCTATTCAAACTGCAAAACAGCAGAATTATAATATGTTTTTTAATACAGAAATAGCATTAAGAAAACAGTTGAAATATCCACCTTTTTGCGATATAATATTAATTAGCTTTAGTAGTACAAGAGAAGATGAAATTGCTAGCATAAGTAATAAATCATATGAATATTTAAAAGAAAAAATGAAAAATACAGAATTTAATGTATTTAGACCAGTACCATCTCCAATAGATAGAATACAAAATAAATTTAGATGGAGAATTATTTTAAAAGGAAATATGACACAAGAAGTAAATGAGATTTTAAATGATTACTTAAAAAAGATTTATGATAAAAATTTAAGAAATACAAAAATATCAATAGATGTAAATCCAAATAATATGATGTAAAAAGTTAGGGGGAAAATTACAATGGCAATTAGACAAATAAGACAAGAAGGAGACGAAATATTAAAAAAAAAATCAAGAGAAGTAGAAATTATTGATGACAAAATTCAAGAATTGATTGATGATATGATTGAAACAATGCATAAGTTTAATGGAGTAGGACTTGCTGCTGTACAAGTTGGTGTATTAAAAAGAGTAGTTGTTATTGATTTATATGATGATAACGGAGTTCTAGTTTTAATAAACCCAGAAATAAAAAAACAAAAAGGAGAACAAGAAGTAGAAGAAGGATGTTTAAGTTTTCCAAATCAATTTGCTAAGATAATAAGACCTATGGAAGTTACTGTAGAAGCATTAGACAGAGATGGTAAAAAAATAAAAGTAAAAGGAAAAGAATTATTAGCTCAAGCTATGAGCCATGAAATAGATCATTTAAATGGAGAATTATTTATAGATAAAATAATTCCAGGAACTTTAGAATATATCGAACCTGAAGATAATGGTAAATCAAGGAGGAAATAAATTGAAGATAGTTTTTATGGGAACACCAGACTTTGCTAAAGAGTCTTTAGAAGCTATATATAATGAAGGATATGATATAGAAGCGGTTGTAACAAATCCGGATAAACCAAAAGGAAGAGGAATGAAAATGATTGCATCACCTGTAAAGGAATTTGCAATTGAAAAAGATTTAAAAATATATCAACCTGTAAAAGTAAGAAATAATACAGAATTCATTGATGAACTTAAAAAAATTAATCCAGATGTTATATGTGTTGTAGCATATGGGAAAATATTACCAAAAGAAATATTAGAAATTGCAAAATATGGTTGTATTAATGTTCATGGATCACTTTTACCACAATACAGAGGAGCAGCTCCTATTCAATGGGCTGTACTTAATGGGGATAAGACAACAGGAATAACTACAATGTATATGGATGAAGGAATGGACACAGGAGATATTATTTTAAAAAGAGAAGTTGAAATTGGAGAGAATGAAACAACAGGAGAATTGTGGGATAAGCTTTCTAAAATTGGTGGAGAATTATTAGTAGAAACTTTGAAAAATATAGAAAATGGAACTGCACCAAGAGAAAAACAAGGCGAAGATTTTACAATGGCACCAATGTTAAATAAAGATATGGCAAAAATTAATTGGGAAGATAAAAATGTTAATGAAATCAAAAATTTAGTTAGAGGATTAAATCCAATTATGGGAGCTTATAGTTTTATAGATAATAAAAAAGTTAAGTTTTGGAAAGTAGAAAAATTAGAATTGCCACTAGACAAACAAACTTTAAAAAATGGAACTGTAATAATATCAGATTCGAAACAAGGATTACAAATTAAAGCTAAAGATGGAATTATAAATGTAATCGAAATACAAGGAGAAAATGCTAGAAAGATGGGCATTGGTGATTATTTAAGGGGAAATAATATAGAAGTAGGAAAAGTATTTGAATAGATCTTTGAAAAGTAAATAAAAATATTACTAATTATTTAAAAATAGTTGTAAAAAATAAAAAAGATTGATATACTTATACTACAAAAAAGTATATCAATTTTTTATTTAGGAGGTAAAAAATATGGAAGAAAATAATAATGAGGAAGTATTAGAAATAAAAGAGGAAACATCTACAGAAAATGAAGGTGTTAAAATATCAAATGATGTAATTGCAGTTATAGCAGGTGTTGCAGTATCAGAAGTACAAGGTGTTGCAAGTATGTCAGGAGGTTTTGCTGGAGGTATTTCAGAAGTTTTAAGTGGAAAGAAAAACTTAGCAAAAGGTATAAAAGTAGAAGCTGGAGAAAAAGAAGCTAAAATAGATGTTAATATTGTTGTAGAATATGGTACAAGAATACCAGATGTTGCATTTGAAATACAGAACAGAGTAAAAAAAGCAGTAGAGAATATGACAGGTTTAAAAGTAGAAGAAGTAAATGTGCATGTACAAGGCGTAAATACAGCAACAGTTGAGGCGAAAGATGTAAAAGAAGATGCAAAACAAGAAGAAAACACAGAAAGTAAAGATGAAGAAAATCAAAATTAGTAGTAATAGAATGGAGAATTTAAAATGAAATTTATAGAAAAATTGGTACTAAATATATATTCAATAATTATGTTAGTAATATCATTAGTTTTATGTTTATTAATATTTGGATGGGTTGATATAGGGGTAATAGGAGATATGATATCTAAATTATTATTAAATTCAGTGTACTCAAATGTGATTTTAGTAATAAGTGTTATATTTATTTTATTATCACTTGTATGTATATTTTTTGGTTCATCATCAAAAGAAAATAATAAAGATAAACAAGGTGTATTATTACAAAATGAAAATGGAAAGCTTATGATATCAAAAGACACATTAGAAAATTTGGTAAATACTGTTGCAAAAAATTTTGAAAGTGCAGAAGAAATATCAACAAATGTAAGTTTAGATGCCGAAAATAACGTTACAGTGTATGTTAATTTAGTTGTAAGCCCAAATGCAGTAATAAAAGAATTAACTACAAATTTACAACAAAAAATAAAAGAAACTATAAAAAATGCATCTGATTTAGATGTAAAAGAAGTAAATATTAAAGTAAAAAATATTGCTCCAAAAAAAGAAATAGCAAAAGAATAGATAAAGAGAGGAGCCATAAGAATGAATGATATAAAAGAATTTATAAAAAATTATAGAGGAGCAATAATTGGTATTATAATTGCAATTTTAATTCTTCTTACTAATTTATACAAATTAATTATTGCTATAATCTTATTAGTAATTGGAGCATTTGTTGGAAATTATGTTCAACAAAATAAATATGATGTAAAAGAAAAAATAAAGAAATTTATAGATAGAATTTAGTAAAAGGAGCAAAAATGAATAGATCAACTATTAGAGAATTAACTTTTAGACTTATATATAGTATAGAAATTCAAAAGTCAACCAATATAGAAGAACAAATAGATTTATATATAGAAAGCAACAATATAGAAGACAAAAATGCAAAAGAATATATAAGAGATGTAGTACTTGGTATTGAAACGAATATAGAAGATATAACTAAATTAATAGAGAAACATTTAAAATCTGATTGGAAAATAGATAGAATTTCTAAAATTGATTTAAGTTTATTAAAATTGGCAATTTACGAAATAAAATATAAAGAAATTCCATATAAAGTTGCTATAAACGAGGCTATTGAATTAGCTAAAAAATATGGCGAAGATAATTCCAAAAATTTTGTAAATGGAATTTTAGCAAGTGTTGTAAAAGAGTTAGATATATAGGAGTTAATAGTAATGAAATATAATGCAGTATCAGTAACTGATTTAAATAAATATATAAAAGATAAATTTGAATCTGATGAACTATTAACTGATATATTGGTAAAGGGAGAAATATCAAATTTTAAAAGCCATTACACAGGACATCTTTATTTCACATTAAAAGATGAAAATTCTTTAATTAAATGTATAATGTTTAAAAGTTATGCAGAAAGATTAAAATTTAATGCAAAAGATGGAATGAAAGTAATGGTTTTTGGCACGGTTTCTGTTTTTGAGCGTGATGGTGTATATCAAATATATGTAAAAGCAATGCAAGAAGATGGTTTAGGAGATTTATATACAAAATATGAAGAACTAAAGAAAAGCTTAGAACAAGAGGGACTTTTTGATATAAGTCATAAAAAGAAAATACCACAAATGCCTAAAGTTATTGGTGTTTTAACATCACGAACTGGATCTGTAATAAGAGATATAATTAATGTTTCTACAAGAAGAAATCCAAATGTATATATACGATTGTTGCCAGTCCCAGTCCAAGGACAAGGGGCAGCAGAAAAAATTGCAAAAGGAATTCAATTAATGAACGAAAGAAAACTTGCAGATGTATTAATTTTAGCAAGAGGTGGAGGTTCATTGGAAGATTTGTGGCCATTTAATGAAAAAATTGTTGCAAGAGAAATTTATAATTCAGAAATACCAATAATATCAGCAGTAGGGCATGAGACAGATTTTACAATATCTGATTTTGTAGCTGATTTAAGGGCACCAACTCCATCTGCAGCAGCAGAATTAGCAGTATCAGATATTTATGAATTAAATGATAAAATAAATTTATATAATAAAAGATTAAGATTAGCATTAAAAAAGAAAACAGAATTAATGAGATTAAGATATGAAAAATGTATGACAAGTAGAGTATTTAAAGATCCATTAAAAACTGTAAATGATAATTACTTAAAGATAGATAGTTATGTTAAAAGTTTAGTAAATAACATTAAAATGAAACAAAAAGATTCAACATCAAAATATATAGAATTGGTAACTAAACTAGATACCTTAAGTCCATTAAAAACTTTAACAAGAGGTTATAGTTTAACAGAGTTTAATGGTAAGATTGTGAAAAGTGCTAAAGATTTAAAAAAGGATAATGAAATAGATATTAAATTTTATGATGGAACTAAAAGGGCAAAAGTAATAGAATAAGGAGTGATAATTTTGAAAAATAAAATAAAAAATGTAATAATTGTTATTATATTTTCATTAATATTTACTATATGCCTTATTATGATTTTAGATAGAAAAAATGTTACAATAGATGAAAATTTAATTAAAATAGAAAATGAAAATGTAGTAAATAACACATCAAATAATAAAACAACAAATAGTAATACAGTAAAAGAAGAAAATACTACTAAAAATGAAAATGCTGTAAGTGAAAATACAACATCCAATATTATAGGAAAAGAAGAAACTAATTCAGAAAAAGAAGAAGATTCATCACAAACTAAAGAAGAAAAAGCAATTAGTTTAGTAAAGAAAGAATGGGGATCTGAGGATGATTCTGTATATTTTAATATAGCAAATAAGAATGGTAATAAATATACAATATCAGTAAATAGTAGTGAAACAACAGAAGCTATTGCTTGGTATGATGTCGATTTGGATACAGAAAAAGTAACATCAAATTAATAATATGTAGGAAGGAAAAAAATGAAAGAAGAAAATAATTTTGAAGAAAAAATGAAAGATTTGGAAAATTTAGTAGCAGAACTTGAAAAAGGGGATTTAAATTTAGACGAATCTGTAAATAAATTTGAGGAAGGTATGAAAATATCTAAAGAATGCAATGACATTTTACAAAAAGCTGAAAGAAGAATATCAATTCTTCTTGAAAAAGATGGAGATATTACAGAAAAAGATTTTAACAATAACGAAGATTAGGAGATAAATAAAAGGGTAAGATGGAATATTTAATTAATTTTATACAAAACAAGTATATATACATACCATTACTTTCGTGGATTGGTATTCAAACATTTAAGTTGGTATATGATTTAGTTACAACAAAAAAATTTAATTTTAAAAGAATATTAGGCGCTGGTGGAATGCCAAGTTCTCATTCAGCTGTTGTTATGAGTTTGACTACTTTAATAGGAAAAAATTATGGATTGGACAGCGCAATTTTTGCTGTATCTTTAATATTTTCTTTTGTAGTTATGTATGATGCTGCTGGAGTAAGAAGAGCTGCTGGAAAACAAGCATCAATATTAAATAAAATAGTAGAAACACCTGGATTGTCAGGAGTAGAAGTTTCAGAGAGATTAGCAGAAGCATTAGGTCATACTCCTTTACAAGTATTTGTAGGAGCAATAATTGGTATAATAATGGGATGTATCTTTTAAAAGAGGGTGAAATTTATGACAGATATAGAGATTGCAAGAAATACAAAATTAGATAATATAGTAGATGTTGCAAAAAATATAAATATAAATGAAGATGATTTAGAATTATATGGAAAATATAAAGCAAAAATATCAAATGATTTATATAATAAAATTGAAAAAAATAAAAATGGTAAATTAGTATTAGTAACAGCAATTAGTCCAACACCATTAGGAGAAGGAAAAACAACGATATCAATTAGTATAGCAGATGGATTAAAAAAAATCGGAAAAAAATCAATACTAGCTTTAAGAGAGCCATCATTAGGACCTGTGTTTGGAATTAAAGGTGGAGCAACAGGTGGAGGTAGAGCTCAAGTGGCACCTATGGAAGATATAAATTTACATTTTACAGGTGATATTCATGCAATAACTTCTGCAAATAATTTATTATCTGCATTAATAGATAATCATATATTTTCAGGAAATAGTTTAGAAATTGAAAAAGTTATTTGGAAAAGATGTGTTGATTTAAATGATAGACAATTAAGAAAAGTCCAAACTGGTTTATCTGGCGAAAAAAATATGCAACCACGTGAAGATTCCTTTGATATAACTGTAGCTTCAGAAATAATGGCTATTTTGTGTTTATCAAAAGATTTAAATGACTTAAAGAAAAGGGTTGGAAATATAGTTATAGGATATAACAAAAAAGGAGAACCTGTATATGCTAAAGATTTAAAGGCAGAAGGAAGTATTGCTGTTTTATTAAAAGATGCAATAAAACCAAATTTAGTACAAACCTTAGAACATACACCTTGTTTAATACATGGAGGGCCTTTTGCAAACATTGCACATGGATGTAATAGCATAATTGCGACTAAACTTGCTTTAAAATTAGCAGATTATACAGTAACAGAGGCTGGATTCGGGGCTGATTTAGGTGCAGAAAAATTTTTAAATATAAAATGTAGACAAGCACAAATAAAACCTGATGTAGTTGTATGTGTTGTAACACTTAAAGCTCTTAAATATCATGGTGGAGTTGAAAAAGATAAAATTCAAGAGGAAAATATAGAAGCTCTTGAAAAAGGTATGAATAATTTATACAAACATATAGAAAACATAAAAGATAAATTTGGATTAAATGTTATAGTAGCATTAAATAAATATAGTAAAGATAGTCAAAAAGAAATAGAATATTTGAAAAATAAACTAAATGAAAAACAAATAGAATTAAGTCTTGTTGAAGGTTGGGAAAAAGGCTCTGATGGAGCAATAGACATAGCAAATAAAATTGTTGAGTTATCAGAGAAAGAAGAAAAATTTACATATACTTATGAATTACAAGATGATGTAAAAACAAAAATAGAAAAAGTTACTTCTGAAATATATGGAGCCAAATCTGTTATATATGAAGATCAAGCTATAGAAAATATTGAAAAAATAGAAAAAATGGGATATAGAAACTTGCCAATTTGTATAGCTAAAACACAATATTCTTTTTCTGATAACGCAAAAAATCTCGAATGTGATGATGATTTTTGCATAACAGTAAGAAATGTAGAATTAAAAGCAGGAGCTGGTTTTATAGTAATTTTAGCAGGTAAAATTATGACAATGCCAGGACTTCCTAAAGTGCCAGCAGCAGAAAATATAGATATAGACGATAGCGGAAATATTATAGGAATATTTTAAATATTGCATTTTACATAAAGTCGTGATAAAATAAACCATATAAGATAGTCGGAAACTAATCTAAAATTGGATTAGTAATAAAAACAGGAGGTAAAATTATGAAAACTTTAGCATATGAGGTGGTTTTTCGGTTAAAAGATACTACAAACGAACAAATTATTAATAAAGGTGTTCTAATTGCTTATTTTGATGACAAAAATCATTTTAAATTCTTAGAAGGCTTGTTAACAAATGATTACATTTATGGCAAGGTGAAAGACAAAGAATGTGTTCTTAATTTATATTCTTCATACATTCTTCATGAATTATATTCTGCAAAAGATACAGTAAAATTAACTGAAGAATTAGTGAATAAAATGGAAATTTATTGGAAAGGAATTATAAAAATAGAGGATCTTGAATTTCCATTTAGTAAAGATTTTGAACTAGAATATCCATATAATAATGAGGTAATAAAAGAAGAGGTCAACATTTCTTGTGGACGAGAAATAAGCGATGTTGATAAATACAAAAGACTTATTGAGGATTTTAAAAATAATAAAGTTTTTGTAAGTTCATAAGAACGGTCATTGACCGTTCTTATTTTTAATATTCACTTTTGTTTTTTTATTGCAGTTAATATTCTACTTCATTTTGTATAATTTTGTAAAATATATAAATAATAGTAATAGATTTATTTAAGGAGTTGATTATTTATATGTATAATTTTAGAACAGACTTAGCAACAGAAAGAAGAGATATATACAAAAAAGCAAATAGTATAGAAAATGATATAAATGGTATAGAGAGTACAAAAGAAGAAATTAACGATAAAATCTCAGTGGAAAAAGTAAAAATATTAAATGAAGAAGGAGAAAAAGCAATAGGAAAACCTATTGGAAGTTATATTACAATAGATATAAAAAAATTGAAATTAGCACAAGAAGAGGACATACAAAAGGCATCTGAAGTATTAACAAATGAATTAAAAAATATTTTAGATATGCATATAAAAAAACAAGATGAAATTATAATAGTTGGATTAGGTAATATATATGTAACGCCTGATAGCTTAGGTCCTAAAGTAATTAATGAAATAGATGTTACACGTCATTTAATAAAATATGTACCAGATGTTGTAGAAAAAGATACCAGAAGTGTAAGTGCTGTTGCTCCTGGAGTTTTAGGAACAACAGGAATAGAAACAGTTGAAATTTTGAAAGGAATTATAGAAAACACTCATCCAAAATTAGTTGTAGTAATTGATGCATTAGCATCTAGAAGTATAGAGAGAATTAGTAGTACAATACAAATTTCAGATACTGGAATAATTCCAGGTGGTGGCGTTGGAAATGCAAGAACAGAAATAAGTGAGAAAACTTTAGGAATTCCGGTAATAGCTTTAGGAATACCAACAGTTGTAGAAACGGCGGTATTGGTAAATGATTCATTAAATCTTTTTATAGATAAATTACAAAATGATGCTAAATCTAATTCATATTTAAACGAAATAAAAGAAAAAGATAACTATGAAGAAATAAAAGATGCTTTAAACCCATCTGATTATAATATGATTGTTACTCCAAAAGAGATAGATGATTTAATAGAGAATATGAAAGATATAGTTGCAAGACGGAATTAATTTTGCTATAAATTAATAACTTATTTTTGTATTTATATTTTCCTTAAGTTTTGAATAATTTGACAATATAGTAATAAAATGGTATAATAAAGAGGTGCTTTCAAAAAAGGAGGAAAATATGAAAGAAAATAATAAAGCTAAATTAAAGGTTGGACAAATAATATATATAAGTTTAGCGATAATGTTTTTATTAATATTTATAACAGTTACAAGATTACAAAAATCAACAACAGAAATTGCAGAAATGACAATAAACAATGAAAAAGTAGAAGAAAAAGAAATAGCAAAAGTAGAAGAAAACGAAGGTAATAAAAATAGTAGAAGTTCTATTAGAGAACTTAGTACAACAGTAACAAGTAGATCATCTTCTAGTATAAGAGAAGCAATAACAGAAGAAAAATATATATCATTAGATGAAGTATCTATATCAAGAAATATGGATTTAACAGTAAGAACAGGATTATCAAAAGAAGATTTTAAAACTTTAGTTGCAAATACAAAACAAGATAGCACAAAATTCTTTTATAATAATAGTGATACAATTTATGATTTATGTGAAAAATATGAAATAAACGAAATATTCTTTTGTGGATTAATGGCTGGTGAATCAGGATGGAATATTGCTTCTAATCACAGAAGCACACATAATTATATAAGCTTAATGGCAAATGGAAAATTGTTAAGATTTTCAACTGTTGAAGAAGGATTAGAAAAAGCGGCCAGCACACTTCATAATAAATACTTATCTACAAGTGGTAGATTTTATGCAGGTAAAACTTTAGATGGTGTAAAGAAAAGATTTTGTCCAGCATCTTCAACATGGACTAATTTAATATATAAATGTATGAGTCAAATGGTTAATTAGAACTTCTTATGAAGTTCTAATTTTTATGTAATATAAAAGTGTTATTTTTTATTATATAGAGGACTTTTGATGAAATTACATAGAAAAATTGCAAATATTATGTAAATATGGTATAATATAACTTGTTAATTAATTTAAAAGGAGAAATAAATGAAAGAATTAAAAAATATGTCAATAGATGAAGTGTTAAAAGAAATAGGAGTATTTGTATGTGATTATGACTTTAATATATTTATGGAAGATTTTGATAAAACAGATGAATTTATTAATCAATTAAAGGCTGTAAAAACTATTGGAGATGATTCATTAGTTACAGATTATATATTAAAATTCATGAAAGAGAATGAAAAAGAAATAAATGTAGAAAAGTTTATTTTAGCTCAAATGTTTAGAATGAAAGAGACTCTTAAAGAATATGAGAAAGATAGATTTGGATTAACAAGACAAGCATTTGATGAAAAAATCATGTATTCTAAAAATGAAATACAAGACAAATTTAAAAAATGCAAAGAATTATTAAAAAATTATAAAGGAAGTATAGTTATCTTTGATAGTAATAATGACACACAAATTATAAATACGGATATTTTAAACGGCAACAAGAATTCTGTTAAAAATTCTAAAAGATTAGAAGAATTAGATTCTAAAGGATGTTTAGACCTTGTATGCTCTTCTTTAGATGTAAAGGATATTGAAGAAATTTCATTGCAAGATAAAGAATTTTCTTCTAATTTAACTGATCATGTAATATATTGCGCTTTGTCCAAAACTTATCCTCAATACTTAAAAGCAACACAAGAATCAATAGATGAACATATGGATACATTAGAATATAAATCAGTTTTTTATAAAGAATTAAAAAATAGTTTTATAGAATATTCAAAATATATGTCTATAGATAAAATGCTTACATTAGCATTATATAGAAATCTTGAATTTATAGATAATAAAGGAGATATGGATGGAGCTATATGCGAATCAATAAGACATCAGCTATATGCTATATATGATGAAATTGAGCCAAAAGTAAAATCTAAAGGAAAATTTAAAATATTCAAAACTATTGAAAAAAATGGAGAAAAAGTAAAAGAAGAAATAACTATCACTCCAAAAGAAATAAAAGAAATATTAGATAATAATTTTTTAGAAGGAAAATATATTGGACCAAGTAAGATAAATAGTATAAGAAAAGAAATTTTAGGAAATGATGTACCACTAGACCAATATGATCCAAGAGAAATACATTTATTAAAAATAAACATGGATGAATTAATGAAAATATTAGATAATCCTGAAAATTTTAAATATTTAATGAGATATGGAATGGTAAATGATAGTGTACTAGAATATGTTTTAAATATGAAACAAGATTTATCTCCTGAAATTTATAAATATTTAATTGAAAAAGAAAAAATAAAAAATGAAGATATTTTAGCATTATATTTAGCCGGAGCTATGAATATAGATCAAATTAAAGCTTTAAATAGCATTGAAGATTTAGATGGAATAGTAAATGAAAATGAATTGATAAAATTATATAAGAGTGTACAAAAAACTAAAGAAGATGAAGAAGAATTTAATAAATATGTACAAATTTATACAGAACTAAAAATGAAGGACAAAGATATTTCAGAAAAAAGAGAAAATGGAAATAGATTGGTTGAAGAACTTGGAGAAGATTTTGAAGAAGAGGATTTAAAACAAATGTATAAATTAGGAATTATTCCGGTTGACACTGCAATAGAGTGGGGAGGAGACTCAATAACTCAAGATATGTTTAACAAAGGATTATTAAAACCTATAGATGCTAAAAGATTATATAAAGAAAATGTTTTAAATTTAGATATGATAAAACAAGTATTAAGATCAAAAGAAATATCAGATGAAGATAAATTAGCTTTAATTGGAAGTACTTTTGATGATGAACAAGATTTTGAAATGAAAATGGAATTAATGCAATATTTAAATTTAGTTACAGACGAAAATAGTTCAAATGGTAAAGGACAAAAACGTTTAAAAAGAAATAACAATTCTATAATAGATGTTAAAAATGCATATATTACAGATCCATTTGCGAGATGGCAATTAATATCTTTGTTAGATAATGAATATTCACAAGAAGTTTTAAGAGATGGATATATTATATTTGAATTACCAAATGTAAATGATGGTACTGTAATAATAGAAAAAATGTTTAAGAAATCTCAAAATAGAGTTGTTCCTTCTTATGGAAATGCTACATATATATTATCTAAAAAACAATTTGATAAATCAAAAAATTATATAACTGATGAAACCTTAGGTGGTAAAGTTATAAATTTAGGAGAATTGGCAGAAGTAAAAGAATCAGGAAATGCAGACAGATTAAATCACTCTAGTAAATGGGGAAGTAATATAAAGAATTATTTTGAAGTTGGAAAAGACCAAAGTAGATATAGTGAAGAGCAAATACAAAAAATAGATAAAACAATAGAAAGTATTGAAAATTCTAGAAGATTAAAATAGGAGAAAATATGGAAGAAACATTAAATGATGTTTTAAAAAAGAAAAGTACTAATATAAGTATAAATAAAGATAGATATAAAAAAATATTAAATGATATTATGTTAGAAATAAAGGATAATAAAGAAGAATTTAAAAGGGTTAATGATATAGATAAAAATATATATGATACTAATATAGATATAGAAAAGCTAGTAAATATTATAAAAAATTCGCAAGAAAAAGAATTAATATTAAATAAAAATTCTAAAAATATATTAATATCTTATTATGGAAGCCCATATATTACTTTAGAATTGTGCATAGAAGCTATTAAAACGAATAATAAGCTAATTTTAGCAATAGAGGATTATATGTTAGGTATAAATAAATTAATAGTTAATATCGTTCAAAATATATTAAATGATTATAGAATTGAAAACAAGATATTTATATTTAATCTATTAGATAAAAATGTTATTGCTCAAAATGCTGAAATTGATAAAGTTATTTGTATAGGAAACAAAAATACATTTGAGCTATATAAAAAGATACAAATAAATAATTTGATATATTATCCGTTTAATAATATTGATTTATATTGTGATACAGATGAATTAGAAGAATTACAAGAAATAATATATCAATATGCAGAAAAGAATTTTATTGATTTAGAGATTTATGATGAATTCGAAAATATTAATAAAGCTGTTGAATATTTAAATAAATATGGTAATAAGTTTTGTACAGTATTACTTACTAAATCAAAAGAAAATGAAGAGATTTTTAGAAATGATATTATATCAAAGTATATTTTTGTAAATGAAAATCCATTTGGTAAATATGAGTTTAATATTGATAAATATATAAAAATATAAAAGAAGCGGTTTAATACTGTTTCTTTTTTTCTTGACAAAAGCAAACAAATATTCTATAATAATTTTAGGTGATAGTTATGGAAAGACAAATATTACATGTAGATGTTAATAATGCCTTTTTAAGTTGGACTGCTGTAGAAAAACTAAAAAACGGAGAAGAAATAGATATAAGAAATATACCTTCTGTTATAGGTGGAGATGAACAAAAACGTTCTGGAATAGTTTTAGCTAAAAGTATGAAAGCAAAAGAATGTGGAGTAGTAACTGGTGAAACATTATATCAAGCAAGAAAAAAATGTCCAAATTTACAAGTATTTTCAAGTGAGTTTAAAGTATATAGAAAATATTCAAATCTATTATATAATTTGTTATTAGAATATACCGATAAAATAGAAAGATATAGTATAGATGAATGTTTTTTGGATATGACTAATTTTTTGATAAATAGTACATTATTAGAAAAATCAAAAGAAATTAGTAAAAGAGTAAAAGAAGAATTAGGATTTACAGTAAATATAGGAGTAGCACATAATAAGTTATTGGCTAAAATGGCATCAGATTTCGAAAAACCTGATAAAATACATACATTGTTTGAAAATGAAATAGAAAGTAAAATGTGGGCACTTCCAGTAAAAGAATTATTTATGTTAGGAAGAAAAACAGCACCAAAATTATACAATATGAGAATAAAAACAATAGGTGATTTAGCAAAAACAGACAAAACAATATTGATTAAATTGTTTGGAAAACATGGTAATATGATGTGGGAGTATGCAAATGGAATAGATACAACACCTGTAAAATATATAAAGGAAGATCCTAAAAGTATAGGAAATTCTGTTACATTACCAAGAGATATTTATAAAATTGAAGAACTAAATGAAATTCTTCTTACATTAGCAGAACAGGTATCATACAGACTTAGAAAGTATAATATGGTTGCTACAACTGTTAGTGTACAATTAAGAACAAAAGATTTTGAAGATTATTCTCATCAAAAAAAGTTAAGTACAACAACTTCTAACACTAAAGAAATATATACAAAATCAAAAGAATTGTTACAAGAAATGTATAAAAATCAAAAACCAATAAGATTAGTTGGTTTAAGAGTAGATGGACTAATAAAAAAGGATGAACTGCAAATATCTTTATTTGATAATAATAACAATAAAAAACAAGATAAATTGGATAGTGTAATAGATAATTTAAATGAAAAATATGGATATAATTCAATTACTAGAGCAGGAAAACTTAATATAGAAGAAATAGTAAAAATGAATCCTAAATTATAAATTAGGATTCATTTTTTATAATATAAATTATTATTCCCATTCAATTGTTGCTGGTGGTTTAGATGTAATATCATACACAACTCTGTTAATATGTTTAACTTCATTTACAATTCTACTAGAAACCTTTTCTAATATATCATAAGGTATTCTACTCCAAACCCCTGTCATAAAATCAGTTGTTTCTACAGCACGAAGTGCAAGTGTATAATCATAAGTTCTTTCATCACCCATAACACCAACAGATCTTAAATTTGTTAAAACAGCAAAATATTGATTTATATTTTTATTTAAACCTGCATTTGCAATTTCTTCTCTAAAAATATAGTCCGCTTCTTTAAGTATATCTAATTTTTCTTCAGTTATATCTCCAATAACTCTTATAGCTAATCCTGGACCAGGGAATGGTTGTCTATAAACTAATTTTTCTGGTATTCCTAGTTCTAAACCAGTTTTTCTAACTTCATCTTTAAATAAGCTTTTTAGTGGTTCTACAATTTCCTTAAAATCAACATAATCAGGAAGTCCGCCAACATTATGATGGCTTTTTATTACTGCACCTTTACCAAGACCACTTTCAATAACATCAGGATAGATAGTACCTTGTACAAGAAAATCAACTGCACCTAATTTTTTAGCTTCTGCTTCAAAAACTCTAATAAATTCTTCACCAATTATTTTTCTTTTTTGTTCAGGATCTGTAACACCTGATAATTTATCTAAAAATCTATCTTTAGCATTAACTCTTATAAAGTTAATATCATATTGTTTTGTGAAAATTTCTTCAACTTCATCACCTTCGTTTTTACGAAGTAAACCATGGTCAACAAATATACAAGTTAAGTTTTTTCCAATAGCTTTACTTAATAAAACTGCTGCGACTGAAGAGTCAACACCTCCAGATAATGCACATAAAGCTTTTTTATCTCCGATTTTTTCTTTTAAAGTTTTAATTGAATCTTCAACAAAAGAAGACATTGTCCAATCTCCAGTACATTTACATATATTATATAAGAAATTCTTAATTACTAAAGTACCATTTACAGAATTATTAACTTCTGGATGGAATTGAATTCCATAAAGTTTCTTTTCTTCATTTTCTATTGCAGCATTAGGACAAGAAGATGTATAACCTATATTTTTAAAACCTTCTGGAACTTTTTCTACATAATCTGTATGGCTCATTAAGAAACCATTTGTACTTTCAAACCCTTGAAATAATAGGGAAGTGTTATCTATATTAACATCTGTTGTTCCATATTCTCTTTTATTTGCTCTTGCAACTGTACCATTTAATGTATGTGTAATAAGTTGCATACCATAGCATATACCTAAAACAGGTATACCTAATTCAAATATTTCTTTAGAGCATTTTGGAGAATCTTCTCCATAAACACTAGCAGGTCCACCTGTAAATATGATTCCTTTAGGATTTTTTTCTTTAATTTTTTCTATTGAAATATCAAATGGCACTACTTCAGAGTATACATTACATTCTCTTACTCTTCTGGCAATAAGTTGATTATATTGTCCTCCAAAGTCAAGTATTAATATTAGTTCATTATTTTTCACAATTTTACCTCCAAAATCAATTTGTATTATTTTATCATATTATGCAATTTAAGTAAATAAAAATTTGAAAACTATCTCATAAATTTACATAATTTCATATTATATATAAAGTAATACGAAAGGGGGAAGTGATATATTTGAATTTTGAAGGAGTAAAAATTGGATTTGTACTTACAGGATCTTTTTGTACATTTAGCAAAACAATACCTAAAATTAAAGAATTAGTAAAATTAGGAGCTACAGTTATTCCAATTATGTCTTTTAATGCTTATAATCTTGACACTAAATTTGGTAAAGCAGAAGATTTTATAAAGGAAATAGAAGAGATAACAGGAAATAAAATAATTCATACTATAAAAGATGCAGAACCCATCGGACCTAAAAAAATGACAGATATAATGATTATAGCACCAGCTACAGGTAATACAATGGCAAAACTTGCAAATGATATAATAGACACACCTGCGACAATGGCTGCAAAATCACATTTAAGAAATAATAATCCATTAGTTATAGCAGCATCAACCAATAATGGTCTTAGCGGAAATGCAGAAAATATAGGGAGATTGTTAAACAAAAATAATTATTATTTTGTACCATTTAGGCAAGATAATCCTATAACTAAACCACGTTCATTAGTTTTTGATCCTGATTATATAATAAAAACAATAGAAGCAGCCTTAAATAAAGAACAGATACAGCCGATATTGTTATGAATATAAACAAAATGCACTCAAAATATTAAATATTATATTTAATTTAATATTATAAGTGCATTTTTATTATGTTAAATATTATTTATTTTTTATAAATCTATATTTAAACCAATAATTTTTCTTTAAGAAATTTGAAAATTCTTCAGGAGTTCCATAATAAAATCCTTTTTTATTTACTAAAAGAGAATTTTCATCATCAATATATAAATAAAAAAAGTTAGTTGTTTCAAATATTTTATATAAATTCATATATTTAATCTTATCAAAATTAGAGTCATCAAAAAGTTTAAAATATTTTTTATAGAACTCATATTTAAAGACTTTTTCTTTAACGATTTTATCACTATTCATATCTTTTTTTACTAAAACTTGAGGTCTATAAAGTTTCCATATTAAATATATTGCTAATATAATTAATGCTAAAAATGATTGTAAATAAAGTTTTTTTAAGAAATAAAATATTATACATAATAATATAAGGATAGTTACAGAAAAGAAGTATACTTTATCTTTTAATCCGAATTTTCTACAATGAAATTCAAGAAATTCATTGTAAGCACTTTTACTATATTGAGTTTTATTTTTAAATAATATATCCATTAAAATCACCAATTGAATTATATCATATTATAATATATAGTCAAATTAAAAATTTTAAAAAAAGTATTGACATAGAATATATGTTCGTATATAATTAATTCAATAAACGAACATATATTCTATGGAGGTAAAATATGAAACTAAAAATAGTTAATGTAAAAAAATTCTTTTTGAATTGTACAATGTTGTTAGGAATTGTAGTAATATGTGGAATTATCTTTACAAACAAATCTTATTCTAAATCAGAAGAAGTATATAAAAATGAAATAATAGTGCAAGGTGAAACATTATGGGGAATAGCTAAAAACGAAAAAAATAATAATGATTATTATAAGGATAAAGATGTTAGATATATTGTATATGATTTACAACAAATTAATAATTTATCAAATACTAATTTATTAGATGGACAAGAAATTATTATTCCTACTTATAAATAAAAGAAACTTATAATAAATAAGCTTCTTTTATTTTTATAAATTTGATAATGGATTACTTTCAACTGCATTTCTAACTTGTTCATTATTTACATGTGTATATATTTCTGTTGTAGAAATACTCTCATGTCCAAGCAATTCCTGTAAAGCTCTTATATCAACATTACCATATTGATACATAAGGGTTGCAGCTGTATGTCTTAATTTATGTACAGAATATCTTTGGCTATCAAGCCCAGCTTCTTGTAACTCTTTATATATAATGTGTTGAACAGTTCTATTGCTAATACGTTCTTTTCTTTCACTTAAGAATAAAGCTTTATCAGAATTTTTAGAATCTTTTTTTGCATTTTTAGGTCTAACTTGTAAATAATTATGTAGTGCTCTCATACAAGCACTATTTAAATAAATTGTTCTTTCTTTGTTTCCTTTACCAATAACAGTCATCTTACATTCACTAAAATCAATATTATTTACATTGATTCCGACAAGTTCAGATAAACGTATACCGCAATTTAAGAAAAGAGTTGTAATTGCATAATCTCTCTCATTATTTCTATTGTCTTCGTTACTAGCAACATCTAAAAGTTTTTTACTATTTTCTAATGACAAATATTTTGGCATTCTTTTGTCAAGTTTAGGCGTTTCTAGGTTTTGTGCTGGATTTTCAGTTAGAATATTTGCTTTATTAACTAAATATTTAAAAAATATTCTTATTGTAGAAATTTTTCTAGCTCTTGTAGAAGCTTTGCTTTGGTTAGTTGTAGCTAAATATGAAATAAAAGAATGAATGTTATTTAAATTAATTTTTTTCAATGTATCTACACTAAAATTTGATATATCTATTTTATCAAAATCTTTTTCATTTGTATCTTTAAATTCTATCATCATATATTTTAAAAACATATTTAAGTCATAATTATATTCTTTAACAGAGTTAGGTGATTTATTTAAAATAGTAATAGAATAGTCTAAAAATGAATTTAAAAATTCTGGATTTTTATCTCTGTTTATCATTTGAATTCACACTCCATAGATATTTTTTTATATAATATCACTGATTTAAAAAAAATAAAAGACTTTTGTGCAATGTTAAATAAAATTAAGTTGATAATTATTTATTATTGTGGTATAAATATCAGCAGAAAGGAAGGCACATATGAATAAATTTATGGAAATGGCAAAAACTAATGCTGATAATGGAATAATAAAAAAAGAGGGAGGACCATTTGGAGCTGTAATTATTGATAAAGATGGAAATGTAATTGCAAATGGAAATAATCAAGTTTTACTTCAAAATGATCCAACTGCACATGCTGAAATTGTAGCAATAAGAAATGCTTGTAAAGTATTAAATACCTATGATTTATCAGATTATATATTATATACATCATGTGAACCATGTCCAATGTGTTTGTCTGCTATAATTTGGTCAAATATTAAAACCGTATATTATGGTTGCACTAAAAAAGATGCAGGGGAAATAGGATTTAGAGATGATATAATTTATGATTATTTAAGTGGAAAAAATAATGATTTAATAAATTTACAAGAAATGGATAGAAATGAATGCATAAAAACATTCGAAGAATATAAAAAACAAAATGGAGTTATATATTAAGATTTTTAGGAGGTCAAACAATTATTATGCCTAAAGATATTAGATTAGCTCAAGGAATTACTGTGTTGAGTACAAAAACAGAAGTTACTATAGATTGGTTATATCCTACAGAAGGTACCGCTCATCAAGATGTAGTTGTTACATATAAAAATAAGGTGAATCTTATTCAACATTAGTTAATTGGGTATAAACAGATGAAAAAATAGAAAGTTAAAGAGAGTATTTAATACTCTCTTTAATAAATTTCTTTTTATATTTTTTATGGTCTCTATTATTTTATATCTATACATAAAATTTTCACAATAATATATTATTTTAAATTTACATCTTATTTTTTTACATTTATTAAAAACAATTACTTTATTACTTTTATATAATTTTTCATTATTTTTAACAATTGTAATATTTTCTAAGACATTACAATTATTACTAAACTTTTTGCACCTGAAAGGTAATAGTAGAAGTTGCTTCTGGTGCTATTGTTTCTAATACTACAGTTAATTGCCCAGTTGAAGAATCATAATTTTCAGTTAAATCAGCTATACTAGTTAATTTTACATCTGCCATTTTAATTCACTTCCTAATTATAATATATAATTAATATAATAATTAGTTGTATATTTTGAATTCTTTTGTCAATAAAAATAAAAAACTAATATAGCTAGAATAGCTGAAAATAGTGCGGTTGGGTATGATGCTAATGTATAAAAAATGAAATCTTTTATTTGACAAAGTAAAAGTTAAGGTATATAATAGACAGGTTGACAAAAGTGCAATGCATATAAAAAACAAAAGAGAGGAGAAAAAATGGAACAAGAAGAAAATATATTAGGAAAAGAAAAAATAGGAAAATTAATAAGAAAATTTTCAATCCCTTGTATAATATCAATGTTAGTAAATTCATTATATAATATTGTTGATCAAATATTTATAGGCCAAGGTGTTGGATATTTAGGAAATGGTGCAACAAATGTAGTATTTCCTTTAGTAATGATAGGATTAGCATTTTCACTTATGTTTGGTGATGGTGCATCTGCTTATTTAAGTTTAAAACTAGGAGAAAAAAAGAAAAAAGAAGCAGAAAACGGCGTTGGTAATGGAATTATGCTTTCAATAATTGTATCTGTAATATTCTGCATAGTTACATTATTATTTTTACCACAATTTTTGAAAATATTTGGTTGTACAGAAAATCTAAAAAGCTATGCAATGACTTATGGAACAATAATTGCAATAGGATTCCCATTTTTTATGATAGGAACAACTTTAAATTCAATTATTAGAGCTGATGGTAGTCCTAAATATTCTATGTTTAGTATGATATCTGGAGCCGTATTAAATACTATTTTAGATCCAATTTTCATATTTGTATTACATAAAGGGGTAGAAGGAGCAGCAATTGCAACAGTTATAAGTCAAATAGTAACATTTATTTTAAATGTAATATACATTAAAAGATTTAAAACAATAAAAATCTCAAAAGATTGTTTTAAATTGCAATTTAATATATGTAAAAAAGTTGCAATGCTTGGAGTAAGTAGTTTTATTACTCAAATGAGCTTTGTTTGTGTTATGGCAGTTGAAAATAATTTACTTGGAAAATATGGTGCAGAAAGTAAATATGGAGCTGAAATTCCTATTACAGTTTTAGGAATAGTAATGAAAATAAATCAAATATTAAATAGTATAATTGTTGGTATTGCTGCTGGAAGTCAACCAATTTGGGGATATAATTATGGTGCTAAGAAGTTTGATAGAGTAAAACAAACACTAAAAATTGTATTAAGTGCAAGTGTAATTATAAGTACTATTGCATTTATATTATTCCAAACAATACCAGATAAATTGATATTATTATTTGGTAGTGGTGATGAAAACTATATGGATTTTGCTTGCTTAGCATTTAGAACATATTTAATGCTTTGTATATTTAATGGTGTTCAAATACCTTCAGGAATATTTTTCCAAGCAATTGGTCAAAGCACAAAAAGTGCAATCTTATCACTTTCAAGACAAATTGTTATTTTAATACCATCAATGATAATATTAAGTCAATTATTTGGAATTATTGGTGTATTAAGTGCAGGACCTGTAGCTGATGGATTGGCATTTATATTAGCAGTTAGTTTATTATTAAGAGAATCTAAAAAACTAAAGAATGTTAATATTGAAACAAATAATATAGATCAAACTACTGAAATAAATAAGGATAATAATCAAAAAATAATAATTACTATTTCTAGAGAATATGGTTCTGGTGGAAGATACATTGGAAAATTAGTTGCAGAAAAATTAGGAATAAAATTATATGACAAAGAATTTGTTTTAAAAATGGCTGAAGATACAGGATTATCTGCTAAATATATTGAGGATAATGAACAAAAAAGGAATATATTAGATAATTTCAATAATGGATATTATTATGGATTGAATAATTCAGATGAACTATTTATTAAAGAATCCGAATTAATAAAAGAAATTGCTAATAAAGAATCTTGTGTTATAATAGGTAGATGTGCAGATTTTATATTAAAAGATAGAAAGAATGTTTTAAAAGTATTTGTAAGTAGTAGTATGGACGATAAAATTAAAAGGGCAACTAGTTTTTATGGATTAGATAAATCTAAAGCAGAAAAAGAAATAAATAGAATAAATAAATTAAGAGCAAATCATTATAAATATTATACAGAAAAAGAATGGAACAATCCATCTAATTATGATATTTGTATAAATAGTGATACAATTGGAATAGAAAATGCAGTTGAATTAATTTATAATATTGCAACAAAGGAACTTATAACAGAATAACAAATAATAATAAAAAACAGAGTTTAATTTTAGAAAAGCTCTGTTTTTATTGTCTTGAGTTCTTTAAAGGTAAGTGATAAAATTATTTATATAATGTAAGATAGGGGAGTTAAAATGATATATAGAAAAACATATAAATCACCATTTGAAACAATTTATCTAGAAAGTGATGGAAATTATTTAACTGGTCTTTGGTTTAGAGATTCTAGGGATTCAAAAAAGCATGAAAGTGAATATAAAGAAGAAAATTTACCGATTTTTGATCAAACAATAAATTGGTTAGATATTTATTTTAGTGGAAAAAATCCAGGATTTATATCACAATATAAAATAAATAACTTAACACCATTTAGAAAACAAGTTATAGATATTATGAATAAAATACCTTATGGTAAAACAATTACATACAATGATATAGCCAAAGAAATAGCTAAGAAAAAGGGAATAGATAAAATGTCTGCACAAGCTGTTGGAGGAGCTGTTGGATGGAATCCAATTTGTATTATTATTCCTTGTCATAGAGTTATCGGCTCAAATAATTCTCTTGTAGGATATGGTGGGGGAATAAAGAATAAAATTAAACTTTTAGAAATAGAAAAAAATGACATGAGTAAGTTTATTGTTCCTAAAAAAGGAACAGCATTATAGTATAAAAAGTAGTATTTATATATAATACAAAATAAAAGTAATTAACTACTTTTAAAAAAATTCTTATAAAATTACTGACAAATTAATGTTTTTGTAATATAATATTAAATATTTTAATTGTAGTCTCGTATAACAAATGTAAGGAGGAATTTAATATGTTTTCACGGATTAAACAAATGTATTTATCAGGATTAAAATGGAGTACTGAATTCATATTGCAACGAGTATATAATGCTGTAATAATAATTGAAATTTTGTATTATTTATGTTCACAAAATAATACAAAAAATCTTCATATAATTGTTATGGTAGTGCATTTATTGAGCATTTATGTAGTAGGCTATAAAAAAGGATGCTGGGAAGGATCATGTTTTCAAGGCTCAAATAAAGAAAAAATGTATCAAATAATATATTTTGCTTTAAATGGATGTCTAATTTTAACAGATTTGATTTTTTCAAAATCATTGATCCTCTTATTGTTGTTGATTATTCCAATAATGGTATCTTTATCGTCTGCAGTAATAATCAATATAATCATTCCAAAATGTATTGAAAAAATTATGAACAAGATTATTAATATAAAATATAGTAAATTAGAATATATGTATATATTAATGTCATTAATGTTAAATATAATTTTCTTTGCATTAGCATTATATTTTATTAATATTACATTCAAATTTAAAATAATAATTTTTATGCTATATGTAATATTAATACCTTTAGTTAATTATTGGGAGGATGAATGCATGAATTTTTATGCATTTTTTGCATGTGAAAAAATATAAAATAATTTGTAACAAGAAAACTATTAGGAGAGAGTCTATATATTATATAGGCTCTCTAAAATTATAATATAAAATTGTATAATATAGAAAATTGGTATTTACAGAGATGTGATATTGCTATTGTATACGATTTAAAAAATCAAGATAATGTAAAAAGATATATAAATAGTTTAAAATATTGTAATTATCCAAGAAGAAAAACAAAATTTTATTTAGATAGTTCTTTGTATTTACCTGGTTCTATTACTACATTAAAAATATATAATAAATTGCTTGAATTTAGAGAACACGATAGAAAAAAATTTAAAGGTACTGATTTTGATGTTTTAGATTATGAAAAAACTATTAAAGGATTTATAAGGTTTGAATGTGAAATAAAAAAAAGAAAATTAGAAGAATTATATCATTGTAAATATATAAATGTCTTAAAAGTAAAATATGAAGATTTAAAAGTTGTGTGGAGTGATGAGTTTATGAAATTATTGAAGTTTATAAAAAATGATTTGGAAATTGTTAGAGGTAGGGAAAAGGTATTGCAGAGATTAAAAGAATTATATAAAACAAGTAAAGCTAATAGATTATATAATTTTTATTGTAGCATTCAATTAAATGGTATTGATTATTTAAAAGAAAATATGTGTTCAAGTACTTATTATGATAATTTAAAAGAATTAGAGTAGAGCAGAGTAGATATAAGTCAATGTTATAATTTTAGTGAAACAATAATTAATTTTAATCCTTTTGAATTTGAAGAAGTAGCTTAAAAGAGTAGTTTTATAACTACTCTTTTGAATATACTTCATCTGTACATATAATTTTTATATATTTTTCTAATTCTTCAATATCTTGTTTTGATGTTATTCTTAATATGCTTATATCTAAATTTTTAAATAAATTATTTATAAATTCATCTCTAATAATTCTATTTTTATAGTTATGTGTATAATCATCTAATTCTATACAAAGTCTAATTCTTGTTGTGTCTTCATCTACTATAACAAAGTCTATTGTTTTTGATTTTATTTTATTAAAATATTTAATATAGTCTTTATTATCTTTAGGTAAATTTACTTCTATAATTTCATATAATGCTACTTGTGTTAATAATATTAAATTATATTTTTTGCAAATGTTTAATAGTTTTCTATACATATTTAATTCATTTTGAGTTGTTATATATCTTTTTTTTCTATAGTATTTTTGTAATTCTGTTATTTCCGTTTTATCTTTGAGTTCATCTTTTATAATGTCATTTTTTTGATTTTCTTTTCTTAATTCATATTTTTTTAATCTTTTTTTATAATTTTGTGTATCTATATGTATTAGTATAAAGAATATAGTAATTATAATTAAAAATAGTATTATCATTTTTTTCTCCTTAATTAATTTTAATCCTTTTGAATTTGAAGAAATAGCTAGAAAAAGAAGTAGACTAATTTACTTCTTTTTCTAGTAGTGTATATATATAAGCAAAGTTTCCATTACAAGTAAAATTACTTGCTTTTATTGTATAGCCATTATTTAATTCTTTGTTTAAGGTTTCCTCATAGTCACTTTTAAATTTTTCACTATTTTCTAGTATTCCTTTTGTTTTTATTATTATTTTTGTTTTTTTCATTTTTAACACCCTTTAATATTATATCATAATTGTTTATATATTTTTGTCTTATTTTGTCGAATTATTTTTTATTCACATTGTTAACATAAATATGATATAATTTATCTTTAAAGGGGGTAGAGTATGAAAGAATATGCTATTTATATTAGGCAAGGTGATGGGACGCCTTATATAGTCAGTACATACAATAATTTATTTGATGTAAAAGAAGCCTTATCTAATATGATATCATTAGAAGAGAAGAGACAGAGACCATATTTTGTAGATAACGACTTTTTTAATAATATCTATACTTATCAATGTAAATTAAAATACTTTAAAGTTATTGTTAGAGATGTTACAGATTGGGAAAAATATGTAGATAAATATGTAGATAAATTAGAAGAAAAAGAAAATTCTAATCTAATTTATTTTAAAGATTTTAAAAATGTATTGACAAAATAAAAAAATTATTATATAAATAGGCTAATTAATCTACTTTTATTATTTTAATTCAAATTTAAGGGCATATAGGGTATGTCTTATTAAATATTATATATAACATTGCACAAAATCAAAGTTTTGCGTAATAAGAAATAGGAGAAAAAGAATAAAACTCTTTTTAGAGTCCTACACACAAGTTCTTGTAACTACTAGCCTTAAAGGTCTTACTAGTTATTTATTAGCTAGCGTTTTACTAACAGTATTCCTTTATCATCTATTACTTGTAACAATGTTAGTCTAGTCCCAGATATTTATTTCTAAAATCAATTTTAAATCAGTTTTATAATTTATCTTTATAATTTTACATTTAAATAAATTTTCTATTTAGAATTTAATTTTATTACTTAATAATTCTTATTTCATATTGTATTTTATATAAATTTTTCAAAAATCCTCAAAATGCCTATTTTTCTATATTTGCCGTATTTTACCAACAACAAAACTTATAAGCCTTAAAAATAAAAACGGCTTAAAATCGATTCTCGTGCGTCGCTTTTTTGAGGTATTTTTGCATTTTTTTATACACCTATATAAGTATAAAAAATTTGGTCATTTTTTATCTAAAAACTTTCAAACCTAGAATCATCAATATTTTGCTAAAATACCAAACAACAAGTTATATGGCTTGAATTTTAAAATGCCTTAAAATCGATTCTCGTAAGCCGTTATTTTAGGCCTTTTAGAGATTACTTTAGTATCTGCAGATAATTATAAAAATTGCATATATAACTAAAATTTTTATAAACAACTTAAATAAATCCAAATTTAATATTTAGATGAATAATTTTAATATTGTAATATTATAATTGGTTTAAAATTGATTTTCATAAGTTTAAATTATAATAATTAAAATACCATATAAATTCAAATCCAAACATTAAAATTTACAATTAACAAATGTTCGTTTTTAAAAATTCTATAAATTTAAAATCTTTAATTTATAATTTTTAAAATTTCAAATACAATATTTTTTCTGGTTTTATTTTTTATTTTAAAATTAGAAATCTAGATTTTATTTTGTAAAAACTTTGCACAAAATTTTCTATATCTTTTTTTGTATAAAATATAAAAAATACTTATATTTAATATAAATCTACAACATTAAAAATATGGCTATTCCCCTACTCTACTGATTTTTTTGAATTTATATTTTTTTATTTCACAATTCCAGTTATTCGTCTCTATTTGTTACATCTAAGATTATCCAGATAAATTACCAGGATTTCTTTATTTCAATTTAATGTAGCTATAATTTCTCTTCAATAAATTCGTCATATCAAAACTCCCAAATTTATTCACCAGTGTATTTTCTCTTTGCCAACATTTATATAATACTTATAGCATCTTATTTATTGTAATATTTTTTCTAAAATTCTATCAATATTAGGAAAAGCAATATTTTTCATCCCATGGTTATATAAATTTAAAACTTTATTAGATTTATATATTATCTCTGTTTGTAATTGATTAGATACTTTTATAGGAACTTTGTTTTTTATATATTGACTTTCTAT